>RXJC01000003.1 GCA_003963435.1 Bradyrhizobiaceae bacterium
CCCGGGCCGCCCATCGCGGCCTCGATGGCTGGCGACAGACCGGAGGCGATCGACCCGCACCCCGAAGGGGCCGGCACGCAGTAGAGGGCAGCCAGGGCACGACTTTCTTGTCTTGCGCGAGGAATGGACGCGCGAGCGGCCAGGGGAAGAAAGTCGTAACCGGCTGTTGCGGGGATAAGAGCGAGGCGGCGCCTTAGCGACGACGGCCTTCGGTCAGACATGCCAAATCGAGGACGACGTGGGTGTGCCTGAAGAAACGGCCGAGGGACACGATTTGCGCTCATCGAAACCCGACCGACGAAAGAACCCGATCACCGATCACCGCACACATCTTTCAATTCCTCAAGCTTGCGGGTCGAGAGCCGAACCGGGAAGGTAAGCGCGCTGCCCGGCCGACAAGAGCCACAGGGCCCGCAAGGTGAACGCACAGGCTGCGACCGCGATTTACTCGGCACAGCGATGACCTGCGCAACGCCAGAACGTTAGGTTCCCTCGAAGGAAGGCCGGCAAGGCCGCTGTCGGTTCGCGATATCCAGCCCGAGGAAAGGGCGCGGGCTGGCCGTCGAGCAGCCGACAAGGAGCGAGGGTCTCTGTGCTGATCGCCGGACAAGGAAGGGCCGGCAAGCGTCGGCGCGAATCGCGCTGTGCGCTCATCATGCCGCCTCCTCGACGTCTGCTGCTTTCGGCTGCAGGTCGTGGAGATAGGCGACGGCGCGTTGCGCATGCGCGGCAGCCGAGAAGATAAAGCGCTTCTCATTAGACAGAACCTCCAACCACGATGCGAGGTAGCTCGCATGATCCGGCCGCGGTTCGAGTTCGGGAGAGATCCCGAGATCCGCGCAGAGGAAGCAGCTCCCGAGTTCGGCGACTTATCTGAACAGTCAACCTGTCTCAGGCGGATTTTTCGGCGGCATTTGTCTGAAAATCCACACGCTTCCGATCGATCTCGACGCGTGAGACAGATTCGAGGGGTGCTCAGAGGCCCTTGCCACTATTCAACCGGCGCAGCAGGACAGCTTGGCGACGTCCCTGTCGAAGGCTAGCGCCGCGAGCTTCAGGCCCTCGACGGTGGTGAGGTACGGAAAGATCGTGTCCGCCAGATCGTCGACGCTGAGCCCCTGCCGGATTGCCAGTGTTGCGGTCTGGATGCTGTCGGCGCCTTCCGGCGCGAGGATGTGCGCGCCAAGCAGCCGGCCGCTGCCGGCGTCGGCGACGAGCTTGATGAGCCCACGTGTGTCGCGGGCGGCAAGCGCACGGGGCACCTGGTCGAGACCGATCGTCGAGACGCGGACCGCATGCCCGGCGGCGCGCGCTGCGGCCTCGATCAGCCCGACGCTCGCCACCTGCGGATCGGTGAACACGATCGCCGGCATGGCGCTGTTGTCATAGCGCAGGCTGTCGCCGTTAAGGGCGTTCTTGGCCGCGAGCTTGGCACCGTAGGCAGCCATGTAGACGAACTGGTCGCGGCCGGTGACGTCGCCGGCGGCATAGATGCCAGCGCGCGTCGTGCGCATGCGGTCATCGACGACGATGCCGCCCTTCGGCGAGATGGCAATCCCGTGCTCGGCAAACCCGAGGCCTTCGATGTTGGGCGTGCGGCCGGTGGAAATCAGCACCTGATCGGCGCCGACAGCAATATCCTCGCCGTCGCGCGTAACGGTCAGTGAAACGCCGCCCTCAGTCTTGCGGATCGTACGGTAGGCGATGCCGGAGACGACAGTGATCCCTTCGTCCTCGAAATACCCCGTCAGCGCCGCGCCGATCTCCGGCTCGGCCTCAGGCAACAGTCGCGAGCGACAGACGAGCGTCACCTTGACGCCGGCACGGGCGAACATCTGGGCGAGTTCCGCGCCGATATAGCCGCCGCCGATGACGAGCAGTGAGGACGGCAGCTTCTCAAGCTCGAGCGCCGACGTGCTGGTCAGATACGGCACGGTCTCGATCCCAGGGATGGCGGGGATTGCCGGCCGCGCGCCGGTAGCGATGATGATTTTGCCGGCCGGAATGCGTGTACCATTCACCTCGACACCGTCGTCGACGAGGCGCGCCGGCCCATCGCGATACGCGATGCCGTTGTAGGCGGGGAGCAGGTCGACATACTTGGCCCGGCGCAGCTCCGAAACCAGCGCGTCCTTCTGACGAACGGTTCCGCGCCAGTCGGCCAGTTCGGCCTCGGCTGTGATGCCGGCAAAACGGGCTGCCACGCGAGCGTTGTGCAGCGTCTCAGCGGCGCGGATGAGGGTCTTCGATGGTACGCAGCCGACATTGACGCAGGTGCCGCCGATGGTACCACTGCCGATCAGCGCGACTTGGGCGCCCTGATCAGCGGCGGTGATCGCGGCAGAGAAGCCGGCCGAGCCGGCGCCAATCACGACGAGGTCGTAGGTGCCACCATTGCGGCCGTTGGCCGGGAAGGGGCGGCTTGCGACCGCCGTGCTCTTCGACGCCGTATCGAGTCCAGCAAGGCTCGGCCCGAACAGAGCGCGGCCAGCCTGCAGTCCTTCCTCGATCGACAGCCGGAAACCCGGCTTGTCGGCAGAACGTTCGTCGCGCCAGAGGGAGAGATGCTCGTCCGAGCAGAAGAAGGCGGTCGTCGCGCAGAGCGAGCTCGCGGCGCAGCCGCCTTCATAGCGGACACTTTGCCACATGACGGCCGTCGACGGCGCGACGGCGGCCAGCGCCCGTCCTCGCTCACGCGTCGTGATCCGGATCGGCGCGCCGCAATGGCGGCATTGCGAGGCGATCGCGACGTCACGACCGGTCATGGCGCCGATGCCGAGCGCGTCGACCGCGCACATGGCGTTGAGAACATGTCCGTCCAGCGTGACCCGATGGCCGGTGTCGCGGTCGGTGAAGGGATAGGCACCGACGATCTGCTCGCCGTCGAGAACGACGAGGTCGCGCCGGCGAAGTTCTGCGAGCAACGGCCAGATGGCCGTCTCGCTCAAACTTGCACGTTCCGCAAGCGCGCCTATAGCCGGGGCCTGCCCGTCTTCGGCGTAGAGCTGGAGCAACGCAACGCGCACGCGGTCCGTGGTGGGATCGTAGCCGCTCCAGCGATTGAGCACGTGGTCGGAGCCGACCATCGCCTGCAAGGCGTCTCGGACCGCCGGCAATGTGACGGCCGACCAGTCCGGAAACGTAACATCGGGCCGCACGGCGAAGCTCGGCAGTGTCGCGGGCTGAGAAACGGCAGGTTTGTCCCGGGAGGAGGATGCACAGCAATCGTTCATGGCTTCAGGCTTCCTTGTGGTTCTTGCTCTCGCCGCAGGCCGCATTCGCCCGGCGGCGGTAGAGGCCCCACGCTATGAGTCCCAGGCTGACGGCCAGCAGTGAAAACGCCATCAGATCCGCGCTGACGAGCCACGCGCCCAGACCGACGAGCGGCAGCAGGACGGCAAGAATGGGTGTCACGCAGCAGATCGCAGCTATTATGCCGCCCGCCACGCCGGTGCGGACCAGGGCAAGGTCGTTCATGTCAACTGCCCTGCCTCGGGTGGGCCGGATAACCGGCATTCATGCTGGCGGCCGCGATGGCATCGGGGTTCGTCTTCGCATCGTCGAAGGTGACAGTCGCGGTCTTCGCCTCGAAGGAGACGGTCACATTCGCGACGCCGGGGACCGCCGCCATCGTGGTCTTCACAATGTAGGGACACGTGGCGCAGGTCATGTTGTCGACGGCGAAGGTGATGGTGCGCTCGCCGGCCCAGGCGGCAGGGGCCAGCATCAGCGAGCCGATCAGGGTGCAAACGCTCAAACTCTTCATAGGGGGAGGCTCTCCTTTCGGTATCAGGCGGAAAGCAGCAGCGGAGCAACGTAGTCGAAGGCGAAGGCAGCAACGACGAGAACCGTTGCCATCCAGAGTCCGATCTGGACGAGGCGGCTGGGGGCGGGGCGTGTGCAGGCTTCGCCGTCGGCGCAGGCTCGCCGTGGCTTCCAGTAGACGAGGTAAAAGCCGTAGCCGAGAACGCCTGTCGTCCCAGCGACGAAGAAGGGCTTGTAGGGGGCAAGTGCCGTCAGATTGCCAATCCAGGCACCGCTGATACCAAGGCTGAACAGGATGAGTGGAATGATGCAGCAGGACGAGGCGCCGATGGCGCCGAGAATACCGCCGACTGCGACCAGGCGCTGCCGCCGGACCTCATTCTGCTCGGGCGTCGTCAGCTTCGCTGCAGTCGGTGCAATGTCTGCTGGTCCATATCGCGATGCATTCATGTCAGGACTCGCTTTCCTTGCCGAATTCCTATCCAGGCGCTAGTGTGCAGTCTGTAGCAACTACAGAGTCAAGAGGGCTTTTTGCGATGGGCGATCACGCCGGGATGAAGGGCATACAGCGGGCCGAGCTCGCCCGGCGGACGGGCTGCAATCTGGAGACGGTGCGCTATTATGAGAAGGTCGGCCTTCTGCCCGAGCCGCCGCGCACGGCGAGCGGCTATCGCAGCTACAACAGCACTCACGAGCGGCGGCTTCGCTTCGTTTTGCGGGCGCGCGAGCTCGGGTTCTCGCTTGACGAAATCCGTGAGCTCCTGCGTCTCGTTGACGAGCGCGACCGGCCCTGTGCCGAAGCACGCGATGTCGCTGCCGTCCACCTTGCCGACGTCCGGGCGAAGATCGCCGACCTAAGGCGCATGGAGCGGGTGCTCGAGGACGTCGTTGCCCAGTGCGGCGACGGCACGCTCCCGGAGTGTCCGCTGATCGAGACGCTGTTCCAGGAGCGAACCGTCAACTGATCGAGCAGGGGCGCCTATGCGGCGCCCCGGACCTCGTGCTGGCGATCGCCGACCTGCTGCGCGTGCATCCAGTCGGTGATCTCCTGCGCCTTGCTCGCGGCGGTGAAGATGGCGCGCGAGTCGGAACGCAGCACCTTGAGCCAGGAGGCGATGTAACGGGCGTGGTCGGGTCGCGGCTCGACGCTCAGGTTGAGATCGGCGCAGATCATCGCGCTCAAGAGCTCGACCGTGCATTCCTCCATCGCGTAGGCGGCCGAGCCGAAGCGTCCGGAAAGATCGCGGTCGAGGCGATGCCTGGCGCCGGAAGCGTGGCCGCATTCATGCAGCAACACGGCGTAGTAGGCGACCGCGTCGCGGAAGCAGGCGAACTCCGGCATCTGCACCTGGTCGGTAGACGGGCGGTAGTAGGCCTGCGGTCCGCCGTGGCGGATGTCGATGCCGAGGGCCGCGCAGAACCGTTCGGCCCGCTCGATCCGCTCGACCTCGGGCAGCTCCGGCGTCTCGGGCGGTGTGTAGCCGTCGACCTGCGCGCAGTTGAAGACGGTGTAGCCGCGGGCGAACATCCGCCGGGCGGGCTCGTCGCGATCCTCGTCGCCGTGTTGGGCGTCCGCATCGCCGCGATCGGTGGTCTTCCAGAACACGACCAGATGGCCGCGTTCGCCCTTGCGAACCTGGGCGCCGAGCGCCTGCCATTGGCGGTAGGTGCCCCAAATGCCGGCGGGATAGCCGGCCGCGTGCGCCGCGGCCCAGAGCGAGAGGATGTTGACGCCACGATAGGCCTTGCACGAGGCGACGTTGACCGGCGTGGTGATGGCCGATCCGTCGTGATGCCACGGCATCCGGTAGTCGCCGGCGCCGGCTTCGATGGCGGCGATGATCTGGCTGGTGACACGCTCGTAGATATCAGTCCGGGTCGAGTTGCTGCGATCTGTGGTCATGGGTGCCTCCTTCAGCTCGCCCTCTCCGTCGAGGGCGAGGCGGCAGGGGCAGACGCGGGGGGGCCGGCCCGTCACACCCTGTTCTCGGTGCTGGTGCGGAACAGGGTTGATGGGCTGGCAGCGTCTGCCACACCCGAGCCCCTGCCTCGACGGGCGAGCTTGAAGAGGCACCCATGACCGACGACCGCAAGACCGGTCGACGATAGGCAGTTGCGCGGCTCTCAGCCGGCGCCGTCTCGCGGCGGGCGTCGCAGCGCGACGACCTTGGCCTCGCGCGATCGGTCAAGCTCGTCCTGCAGACCGGCTATCACCGCATCCCGCTCGGCGATCTGCAGCGTCAGCACCTGGATGTGCTGGGCGAGCGTGCGGGCGAGGCCGCGCAGCTCGGCGATCTCGGCGCCGCGCACGGCGCGCAGCTCGGCCTCGAGCGCGCGGATGCGCTCCTTGAGGGCTCTCGGAGTGGCTCGCCGGTGGCGTGCTTCGGCGGCACGGAACTCGGCGAGAACATCGACCGCACGGTTCGCCGTCGCCCGGCTGACTCCGGCCTCGCGCGCCAGGTTGGCGACGGTCAGCGCGCCGTCGGTGCGCTCGGGGCGGCCGTCGAGCAGCCGTGCCATCGCCGCCCGCAGCGCCGCCTCGCTCTTCGGGCCGAGCGCGCTCATGCGGCGCCCTCTATCAGGGGTGCGATGAGCCGGCGTTTGCGTTCGTTGTCGCGCGCGATGGCTTCGCGTTGCAACGGCGACAGGCGCCGGTCGGCAAGCAGCCCTTCGCCCTCGGCGATCGAGGCCTGCCACGGCTCGCGATGCCGGGCGGTCAGACAGGCGTTCGGGCAGCGATCGGGACTGCATCGGGAAAGCGCCGGCGCCGTTCGCTCGGGATCCGCCACGTCCGTGAGGCAGAGGGCGGTCGCCGCATCGAAGAGGCAGTCATTGAGGAAGCCGACATGCAACGTCCGTCCGAGATGGGCGAGCGTGGTGCGCAACCGCTTGCGGTCCATGATCCGGCCGGGAAGATCACCGATCTCGTCGTGGACGCGGGCGAACTCCCGTCGCAATCGCGCCGCACCCGGTCCGGCCGGACCTTCGTCGCGCAGATAGGCCTCGTAATGGGCGACAATGTCGTCGAGCTGGCCGAGCGCGCGCTCGCGCTCGACGGCGAGGCGGAAGTCGGCCCGCGCCGATCCGGCATAACCTTCGAACATGGCGACCGAGGCGTGCTTGTACTGGATCTTGCCGGCGATGGTGCCGAACGGCCGGTTGGCGATGTACCAGGAAATTGTGCGGCGCAGCTGCCGCGTCGTGAACTTCCACGGCTCGTCGCCGGGGCGCGGGATCGCTGGTCCGCCTTCCGAACGCGCGTCCAGGCCGTCGCGGAACAGATTGAGCGTTGCCGTTGCGCCCATGCCGAGGTGATCGGCGCTCCAGGGCCAATCCTTCAGCGTCACCCACAGGGACGAGAGTCCCTTCTCCTTGCGATTGCGCGCCGAGAGCACCTCCATGACTTCCACGGCGCGGGCGACCGGCTCAATGGTGATCCAGTCGGCCGTCACGCCGCGCGGGCCATGGCGCTTGTAGACGGTGCTGCGCACCCGATAGCGTTCGACCAGGCCGTCGCCGCTACGCACCGGCGACACGCAGCCCGGCTGCATCGCCTGCACCTCGCTGTCGCGCATGCCGGTGAGATAGGCGCAGACGATATAGCAGGCGCCCTGCAGCATCCGCTCCTCGCGGGCGAGACTGAGGCCGTCGAAGCGCTCGCGCCATGACAGGCCGGTGTCCGGATCAATGGAGATCGGCGTATCGAGACCGCCAACCTCGGTTCCGAGCTCGGCAGCCATCTCCTCGATCAGTCGCGCGGTCGCCTCGGACTGGCTGACGCGGCCGCTCTCCGGCGCACCGGCGTGCAGCCGCATCAAGTGCAGATTGTAGGGTGGCAGCTCCTGGCCGGTCAGCGGATCGATCCGGCGGGCGGCGTTGGGCGCGCGCTCCCAGATCGGGATACCCCGGCCGGCAGCCCGGCGCGCGTCGAGCCACTTCGCCACGCGGGCCCGATAGGTCCTGGCGACGGCCCGTCCGGTCTGCTGATCCCGCGCCATCAGCCGGGCGCAGCGGGCCTCGAGAGCATCCAGCTCCGCCCGCGCCGCGAGAATGTCGGGTGCATAGATCTCAACATACTTGAGCGCCCAGCGAAGCATGGCGCCGATGACCGGCTCGGGAATGCGCGGCGTGGCGTTCTCGGCAGGCGCCGGCGGCCGGCCGGCGACACGGTGCGCGGCGCGCCCGCGCCACGGCAGAAAGCCGATACCGCCGCCGGTCAGCCACGGCGCCAGGTGGTGCAGGTCAATCGGCACCTCGACATACTTCACCGTCTCGTGGGGCGTTCTCCGGCCGCCGTCGCGGGCATGCACCAGATAGGCGTCGAGCAAAGCCGGATCCACTCGGCCGAGGTCGACGGCGCCGAGCTGCGTCCGAAGGAACGCGGCAAAGTGCTGGATGTAGCGCAGAAGCCGGATCGCCGAGGTCGCGCCGCAGGGCGCACGATATCCCGGCAAGTGGATGCGCAGACGGGCGATTACATACTCTTTCGCCAGACGGCGCGTGACCGGATCGGCGATGCGGGCGAAGTTGAGCCGGTAATTGCTGTAGCGCGCGTTCACCCGGAAGATGGCGGCGCTCAAATCCCAGTGATCGTCACCGAAACGGTGGAGCTGCGCGCGGTCGGCATCGTCCCTGATTGCGACGCCGGCGAGCACGGGCTCGTCGTCACTGTAAATGACCGAGGGCAAAGAAGGTCTGGCTGGAAGTGTGATCGGTGCTGGCATCATGGCGCTCCCGCTTCAGGCGGAAGGTAGATCAGCCTCGGGTCCGCAGCCGCAGCCTGTCGCGCCTCATCAATCTCGGCTTCGCTGAACCGGGGCAGGATCTGATCGGCGATCCGGCCATGAACGCGGCCGAACTTGGTCGTCCAGTCGGCTTCGGTGAGCGCTTGTCTCTGCGTCCTGATAAAGCTGAGGAACGACAGCAGCGCGGGCAGCTTGCGGGCCGTGATCACCGCGTTGCTGCATTCGAGACAGCCCCAAAAGGGCGACGGACAGGCTTCGCCCTCTGGGCCGAACGGGCTCGCGTAGAACCCGCCGCAACTGGCGAGCCAGACATCCTGTTCGCCGCGGAGCAACGCGGTGACAGCGGCGGCGCCGGAAATGGGAAGACCGGTCGCGTGGTCGGGATCGACCCGGACGGCCGCTTCCTCGTCCGGCGACAGCACGCAGGGACGCAGGGCTGCGTCAAGCGCATCGCTCATGGCGTCGGCGATCGTGGCTTCGTGAATATGGCGAAGCGCGGGAATGTCGGCGTAGTGATTGGCCGCAACCGCGGTGCTGTGCCCAACGGCAAAGCGCTCGAGCTGGCCGCCCGTGCGCCGGTACCATGCCGCCTTGTGAGTCTTGCGCAGGCGAGTCAGGTTGAGACGAAGGGGCTGGTCCTGTTCATCGCGGATGTCATGCCGGCGGGTCCATGAAGCCACAGGCTCCTTCATGCCAAGCACGCGCGGGATCAAGCGGCCCCAGGCGTAGTGGACCCAGAGCGTATCGGCGCCGAGCCGGTCTCGCGCCGGGCCGGTCCACTGCAGCACCTTGCGGATCAGACCGCCCGGAGTCGAGGAACCGCCGTCGCGCACGCGCAGCCGCTTCCACTCAGCGCCGCGCGCCCGCCGCTTACAATACTCAATCTCGACATAGCCACCCGCCGGATTCTTCAGGCAATCTGCCCGCAGGTCCTTGATCGCTTCGATCTCGAGCCCCGTGTCGAGCGAGACAAGGACTATGAGCGACACGAGGTCGGCGGCGAGCAGGTGCCGGCGGCCATGCAGATCGTGGATCAGGCGATCGTTCGGCAAGCCGCTCTCACGGCGGAGTGTGTAGAGCCGCTTGAAGAGAGGATGCCTGTGCCCAATGACGCCTTCCGCATCGATCGCCGCCATGGCCGCTTCGTGTGCCGCCGCGAGCGCGCTGCTTCGAAAGGCGTCCTCGACCGTCGGCATTCGATCTGCGTCAGCGAAGCGACGGATGATGGCGGCCAGATCGGTGCGTGCCGCGGTCCGCAACGCCTTCGCGATATCGTCGCCATAGGCATCACGCGGCCGGGCGCGCACGCCCGGCCGGTCGCTCGTGTACATCAAGCGCCGCGAGGCATCGGGCGGCAGGCGGCCGGGCTCGGCGGCTTCGGCGAGCCGCAGCAAGTTGAGCACCTTGCTCATCCGGTGCAGCCGGTGATTGGGATGCAGGCCGCTCTCCTCCATCCAGGCGTCGAAGCCGTCGATGCAGGCGGCGCTCACGTCGGACAATCTGACGACGTGGGGACTAACGGCGTCGAGATACCGCCAGAACGTCTTAAGCGCATTGGCATAGGCGGAAGCGGTCGAGATCGAGCCGGCCGGACCGCCGACCTGGCAGGCGCGCCAGAGAGCACCGGCAAAACTCCGGGCCAACGCCCTGCGGCCGCTGAGCATCGTCAGGTCGATTGTCTTGCTACGGTCCGCAAGCGTGACGGAGAAGCGCAGCGACGCGATCGCAGCGACGGCTTCACCCTCGGGGTCGGGCAAGGCTTCGGGAAACAGTGCACGGCGGCCCGGCCACCGCTTTAAGGCAGTCATCGCGGCAATCATGCGGCATCTCCAGCCGTATCTTCTGCCCAGCGATCCGCGGCCGCCTCGACCAGCTCCTGCGCCTCGGCAAGGCTGTCGAGATAGATGTAGGTGCTGGTCACGCTGGCGTGCCCCAGCAGGTGCTGCAGCTTCTGCAGCGGATCGCAGAGAATCCGCCGGTAGGCCGCGCCGTGCCGGTCCTGCGGATCGAACACCGAGCCGATCTGCTCGCGGATCAGCATGGAGAGCATGTTGCCGGCGAAGGTATGCCGCAAGGTATGCGGCGTCACGTCGATCTCGATGCCGAAGCGACGACAGCGGACGCAGGCCCGGCGGAAGGCAGCTTCCCAGGTGGCCGGCGGGACAGGCTGGCCGCATTCGGTCAGCCAGAGCACGGCATGCTGCGCCGTAGCGGGTGCACCGATCAGCACGCGCCGGCGCTCGCGTGGCGTCAGGCGGTCGACCCGAACACGCTTGCCTGCGTCATCTCTTACCTTCCTGTCCACCGGCATTAGCCAGAGCGGATCGGACAGCGCCGGTTCGGACCGGGAGGCGGAAATCGTGCGCTCGAAGTCGATGTAGTCGGCGATCATCCTCAGCACCCTGCGGGGAATAGGGATGCGCCGTGGCCGTCCGCCCTTGGCGATCGGACCGGCAAGATCGAACGGCGCTGAGCGCGATCCAGCCTCGGTCAGGCGCGGAAGCTCCGTCAGGAGCAGGCTGCCGGCCTCGGTCAGCCGCAAACCGGTCGTGACGAGAAGCTCGGCGAAGAGGGCGTTCCGCTCCCCATTGCGGCCACGCCACGCAGGATCCTCGGAACCGTCCGGCAGACGTCCTCTCAGCCCGACGTCGCGAAAAAGCAGGTAGCGGCCGAGGTCAATGTATCGGGTATCGTGCCGACGCGCTGCGCGCTCACGTGCCCGGTTCGTCGTGACGGCCACCATGGCGCGCCTACCCGACGCCCGCCGTAGCGCGACGCCGTAGCCGAAGGGCGAGGTCGTGATGATCTCCTCTTCAACGGCCCAGCGATAAAGCTTGTCAAGCGCGGCAACGCAACGGTTCCAGCTCGACGCCGAAATGCGGTATGCGGCGTCCGACAGGCGCCGTGCCCGATGAAACGCCAACACGTCATGGCGGTCGGCCTGCCAGACCGTCTTGCCGCCGCGGCGTTCGTGGAGGAAGCGTGCCCAAACAAGAATATCGCGTGCGTAGGAGCGCCACGTGTTCGGCGATCGCGCCCCCATAGCGGGACAGGCGCGGAAGAACCGGTTGAGATCAAGATCGTAGCTGCCGTCATCCATCAGGATGAAGGGCATGTCATCGATCAGCCCGGCGCGCTCGGCCGTGTCAAGCGCGCCGGGCGCAGTGTTCACTGCGAAACCATCTATGGAAAGCGGGCGCGAAACAGCGCCAAGGTCGGTAAAATATAACTGCACGCACGATACCTGAACGGAGCGCCTTCGGCGCAACTCTTTTGTTTGGAATGCGAGGGGTTCCCCTCGCGCTCTCCCGTTCGCCACGTGGCAGGGGTGCAGGACTTTGCCTGCACCCCATGAACAAGCTTGTGGAGTCGCCGCCGCGTCAAGCGTTGTCCTCGCTTACGCTGCGGGAACGCTTGACTCGGACGTCTGAAGAGCCTCATCGGAACCGCCGATGATGCCTCCCCATGCCTGATTCTGAGACAGGATCACAGTGTCAGGATAATGCGATCAGCTCTTCGCGCGCGCGTTCGCTACGATCCTTGCTGTAACGGCTGAGATCGCGATTGACGCGGTGAGCGGGAGCGGTCCAATGCACAGTCTCATGCGCTCTGACGGCGACATACGAGGCCGTGTCGCGAAAACTGTCGATCATTGGCATCTGGATGTGATCGGACGAGGGCACGTAAAAGGCCATCGAGCCGCCGTGCCGAACGATCGCGCCGGTGTTAGCAAAGAAAGCGTCGGCGTGCGCGTTGCGCTCGATCGTTGATGCGATAGCGGCCGGCCGCCCGTAGTAATGCTCGGGCAAGCCATCGATTTGATCAACGCAAAAGACGGTATAGGCTTTGAGAAAGGGGATATCTTTTTCGACTTCGTCGCCGTGAGCGTCGGTCTCGGACTTGGTGAAGCGGCTCGCATAGACCACAGTGCTGCCGGTCTCGCCTTTGCGGACATGCGCGCCGAGTTCGCTGGCCTGCTTGAACGTCATCCAGATCGGAGATCGGAAGCCGCGCGCGACGGCCTCTGACCAAAGCAAAACGACGTTGATGCCCGAATAGGGTTGGCCGTTGTGTCGCAGCGGACGGGTGATGTGGCCCGCGATATTCGGGGCAGTCCAAGGTTGAACCCAGGGGCGCACGCCGCGTTCGAGCTCGGCGACAATGCGGTCCGTGATGCGGGCATACAGGTCGCCTCGCGCCTTTTCTCCGTTCCTGTTCATTATAGTAACCTCCGTTCGGGAGGCCGCGCCCATCGCGGCTCCTCACGAGGTCCGCCACCGCCGGGCCCAAAGTCCGCGCACCCGAAGGGCCGAAGCAGCGCGAAGGACGGCGAAGCCGTTGCGCGGACATTGGGTCCGGCGCAGGACCACGGACCGGGAGGAGCCGATGATGGCGAGCAGCACGGACGGCGGCTGCCTTCGTTGCAGTGGCGACACGAAAAAGGGCCGGTCTGGCGGGACCGGTCCGTCGGTGGCCGAAGGAAAAGGCGCGGGGCCGAAGCCCCGCGCTGGTCGGTCAGTCGAACGCGGACATCTGCGCCTTGGCCGCTTTCCGGCCGACGGTATCGGTCGTGTTGTCGACAGGCCGCTCGAAAGGTTTCCAGGCCTCGCCGATGACCTTTTCGTAGGCGGCGACGGCGCCTTCGGCCGCCATGCGAAGCGCGTGAGCCTGGGCGCCCATGTCGGCGGCGAATTCACGCTTGCGCTGTGCCTGGCTATCGAAGCCGACTGGACCGTCGAGGTCCTCATCGCGGCTGTCGTTGGCGAGTTTGGCGGTCGCATCTCGCGCTTCAGTAACTGCTCGGGTGTAGAACTGGCCGGCTCCGTGCGCGGACCCGACATAAGCACCGACGATCCGTTGAAGGTGGATCTGCATGGCGCGTTCACTTAGGCCGTCCCTGAGCGCGTCGGCGGTCTCGATGATGAACCGCTCATGCAAATAGCGGATGCCGTCGCTGTCGAGGATCGCCAGGCCGAAGCTTTCGGAGATGCGTTGTGCCTGTGCGGAGTCTGGACAGGCGAGCCGGACCATTTCGAGCGTGGTGCCCTTGCGAAGCGGGATGACACGGGCGCTGGCGCGCGCGGAACGGGCAGTTTTGGTCATGGTGAGATCCTTTCTCGGTTTCGCCTTGGGAGCTTCGGCCCGCGGCCGTCGCTCCCTCGGGTGCGGTCGACCAGAACCGGCGCGAGCGGGCCGCTTCAGGGGGCGGCGGTTGCACGGCGAGCATGGGCGGGGTGCGGCCGAGCGGGCCTTTAGGTCTGCGAAGGCCGCGGCCCCCCATGTCGAGACGGCGGCCGCCGATCGCTTGCGACTTGCCCTTGAAGCGGACCGCGGCCGGTTTAGACCGCAGCACAAACCGAGGGAGCGATGGCCGGGGGTCTACGCTCGACCGCGAACCGGGATTGGCTCGCCATGACCGGCCGTTTTCCTCCAAGCTCGCCGTTTCGTCCGTGCCGCCAAGGCCTCGCCGACATGATGTCCGCCCGGACGCAGCATCGTCACGACGCCGCCACGCTGCTGTGGCGCGATCGCAGAGCGACGATCGCTAGCTCCTGCCACTCGAGCTTGCGCATCAGGGCATCGATTTCGCCACGCCGCGCCAGTGTGAGCTCCGCAACATGTTGCTGGAACAGCCGCTCGTCGGCGCGGGTCCAGGTTAACGCGCCGCGCCGAGACTGTCGCCGCTTCACGCGATCGGTGACCGTCATGCGCTCCGCGCGGGAGACGATCTGGCGTTCGATGATGCGAAGGTGGCGACGCGTGTCGCCCTCGGACGCCTCGATCCTCGCCTGCAGCATGCGTTGTTGCATCGCCTCGTTCATGGAATCGTCTTCCGTAGCCTTTCCCGGAGCGAAGACGCGCTGAACTCCGGCGCGTGGACGGAGAGCCGCACGGCAAGCTTCCACGCGTCATCTCCGCTGTAATGCCGTTCGAGCCGCGGGTGCCAGACGACGAGGACGGGCGCGATGCCGTCCTCGTCGGTGGCCTCGCGCCAGCCAAAGGCTTTGGCGATGCGATGCCATGGCATAGGTCACCTCCATCCGACGAAGTTCGAGGGGCCGTCGTAGAGACGGTGCCGCGCGTCATCGATGACGAAGCCGAAGCGGCCCGGGCGGTATTCGTCGGAAGGGACGAGATAGCGGCGCTGTTCGGCCGCGCGGCGATCGCCACCAAGTGTGGCGACGCATTCCGTCATGCCGGCCTGGTGGTCAGAGCGGATGGCAGAGATCACGACCCAGCAGATGGCATGATCGCGTTCGAAGTCACGCCGATCCTTCTCGTGGGATTCGCCCGGTCGAAGGGGCCGGCCGTGAATCGCCTCCCAAGCGTCGCGATACCAATCCCGGATCGTCCGTTCAGCGCAGCGCCGTTCGTAATCGGTGAACAGCTCCGGGAAGGCCTGCGCGATGGCCGCCCAGGCGCAGTCCTCCTCGTACCAACCGTCAGGCGCGCGAAGGGCAGGGTGGACCCTCGCGTTGTGGGCGGCGTCGAGATGGAAACCGCCGTGCCCCGCGGTGGAATGTGCGACCACGCCGTCCGAATAGAGGGTCGCGCCCTGCGATACGCCCCAGGGCGTATTTGCGCGGGAGCGAACCTCTCGCCGGCCGAGCGCGGCCCGCTGGCGCTGATGTTCGGCATTCTCATGCACACGCGCCCGGAAGGCGGTTTCGTCTTCCAGCTCGCCGCCATGACCGTAAAAGTCGGCGCGTATCCACTGTTCCATCGACCCGTGCAACCGCCAGGCCGATGCGAGATAATAGCGCCCATCGGCACCCGGCATCATGACAAAGGCGTTGTCACCAACCCTGGCCACGAGAAGACCGTCATGGGTGCGGGCAAACAAAACCTCCGCCGAGGCGCGCGTGGGATCCTCGATGTGAGGGGCGGGTTGCGGCGTGTTCATGCCGCCCTCCCTTCAGCCGTGCACGAGCTCTCATTGGCAGTGACCTCTTCGAGTACGGCGTCGGAATAGCGATGCGACGCGAGCCACGCTTCGGCGGCGGCGCGTGTGTCGGCGAGGTGTAGAAGTTCGGCATCGGCGCCGACGCGATTGAGAACGCGCACCTGTCCGGGTTTCGGACGTTCGATCACGGTGAATGTCAGCGGCGAATTCACCGAGAAGGTCTTGAAGACCTTCAGGACGATGACGCCGGCACTGCCGAAGTCGCCCTGGTGCAGCGTGATGCTTGCCGGCGTCATATGCGCGCCGACGATGTGCGGCTCGCTTTTGCGGACGAGGCGACCGCCATTGTTGTTATTCTCCCAGGCAGCGAGCTTCTTTTTGAAGCGCTCGGGCGGCCGCGGTGTACCGTCCGAATAGCGGATGAAAGAGCCGAGCGGCATGCGGTCGTAGATCTCTTGTGCGGACATATCGTCCTCCTGTCAGAGCGTTGAAGACGGAACCGCCGCCGGACCAGGCCGGCGGCGGCGAGTGTTCGAAAGAAGAGAGAGGGTCTACTCGGCCGCGAGGGCGAAGGAGTCGGCCGGCTCGGAGATTGCATCGTCACCGGCGACGTCCTCGCCCAAGGTGTCTTCTTCTTCGCCGGTGTCAGACTCGTCGGGCGCATCGTCGAATTCGTCCGCGTCAGCCGCGGAGAAGCGGTCAATCCAGGCCGCGATCTTGTCTGGCGCGGGGGCGAACAACGCCACGGAATGCACAAGGCGCCCATCGGCGAAGTGCTTGACGAGCTCGGCGCGCGTGTCCTTTACCCGCGGGCGCGGCAGCACGGGCGTGCTGCCGCAAACCGCTTCGAGAGCGGTGCGAGACAGGCAGGATAGGAACTCCTCCGTACCCATATTTGGCAGGAAGCTATCGGCACCGATCGCTTCGCCTGCGACCCGCGCGACGATGCCGCTGTCGGAGCGGTTCTCGCGGCACGACAACACGTCGATCAGCACCGCACGGGCCACCTGCTGGAGAGTCTCGCGGTCGAAGGCGAGCTTTCCGTCCTTGTCGATCAGGCGCGCGCCGTGCCGCTCGATGCGCGCGTAGCCATCGGCGTTGCCGGAGGTCGTGCTGACATTCTGGCCGGCGAAGGCGAGCACGAGCAGCGCGAGCAGCGTGTCGTCCTCGATTGGCGCCCGGCCGAGCGCCTCGTGCAAGGCGTCGGTGCGAAGGTCGCCGATCATCTCCATGCCCCGCCGTGTCACGTCGGGGCGCGCCTTCGGCGCTTCCGCGGCGCCGTCGTCGGACGTGGCCACGTCGGTTTTCTTCGGCGTCGGCATGCGGTAGCAGACGGACTGCACCTTGCCATCGCGATCAAGATACATCGCAGTATGGTCGGATTTGCCGGGCTTGCCATAGACACGGTCGGCCTTTGGCGGCAGCTTCGGCTGGCCATACTCATTGACCTCGACGATGGCCCCGCGCTTGGGCAGATGGCTCGCCATCCATTCGTGCTGTGCGCCGAGATAGGCCTCGACATCGGTCGTGTAGCGGCTGTCCTCGTCGGCCGGCGCGAACAGATCCTCCTGCCAAAGGATGCCATAGGCCTGGGCGAGGTCTTCGCCGAAGCTTGCATCGCGCGCGTACATCCGCGTCTTGGTCAGCGCCTGCGCGACGCTCCACCATGAAACCTGGGGATTGGCCTTGCTCGGCTTGTGTTTCTTCCAGACCTCCTTCTGATCCTCGAGCGAGGCCGAGGCGATGGTTCGAAGCTGGCGTTCGTCGGGCATGTCGCCTTTCGCCATCTGGTCCAGCATTGCCGGCAGCACGTTGGCGAGCAGGCGCAGCTTCTTGATCTGCCGCACCGGCTGCGCGAGCGCGACGCCGATCGCCTCCTCGGTCCAGCCGAGCGCGACGAGCCGTTCGATGGCACGCCACTGGTCGACCGGATTGAGCGGCTCATGCGCCAACGTCTCGGCGAGCGACCGCATGGCGCCGCCATCTTCAGCACGGTCAACGACGAGGACCGCGATCTCCTCGAGGCCGGCGCCAATAGCCTGCTTCACGCGCCGGTGCCCGGCATCGATGACGTAACCGTTGCCGCCGTCGCTCTCGGGAGCCACCACGGGCGGCTGGACGATGCCAACCGCCTTGATCGTGGCGAGCAGCAAGGCGTCGGCCTGAGGATTGGATTTGGAGTGGCGCGCCTTGTCGGGGTTCTCCTTCAGCGCGCGCGGATCGACGAATCTCAGTTCCATGGCAATGCTCCATCGAGGGGTTTGGCCCGCCGCCTCGGCCGGCCTTCTTCGTCTTCTTCCCGAAGACCCCCTCCGGCCCGCAGGGCGGTCGGAGCGGCGCAACTGCCGGCGAGCATCCCTGCCCGGCAGGCGTGAGCAGGGCGCCGTAGCGCGCCTTGCGAGCGCGCCGTGGCCGGGTTCGCGAGACGGTCGGTTGAGCGCCAGCGGCGCCGCGCCGACCGCTCTGCGAGACGTTTTTCTCCGTCTCCCGATCACGCCGCGATACGGCGTGCTTCTCCTGCTCCTTTTCCTTCTCCCTCGCCCGTCGCGGCGAGCTCGGCTTCGATAGCCGCGAGCTCCGCTCGCTTCTGATCGAGTTCGGCGTCGAACGCGAATGCCTCTCCGACCCGCGCGCCATAAGTGGCGAGTCGTTTGAGCGCCTCAGTGAGGCGATGCCGATACGCCTCCCGCTCGCCGTCGAAGTTGGACAGGGCATGTTCAAGCCGAGCGACGGCACCGAGCGGCGTCACCGTCACGGGAAGCTCGATCTCAAACTCCGCGCCGGTACGGTGAAGGACGGTTGTGTAGTGGTATCCGTCACGTCCCAGGCGCTGGCCTTCAAAGGTGAGGTCGAAGCCGCCGATCGAGGCGATGACCGTCTCCTTGTCGTGCTGACGCTGGACGAGGGTCAGGACCTCCTGCATGAGCGCCCGGCCGGCGAGCTTGCGCTCCCTCAAGCCCGTACCCGTCACGGTCATCGCGAAGGCGTCTCCCGCGGTCGGCACCAAGCGCACTATGTCCTGCCCGATCTCGCTGATGCGACGGGTGGCGCGCTCGAGCTCGCGCTCGGCATCGCGAATCTGGCGGCGAATGGCATGCTGGTCGTCGATGTGGGCGGCGCGGAGCCGTTCGAAGCGAGCGATCTCGGCCTCAAGCCCCGCCTTCTGCATCAGGCGCGGATCGCCAGACGCGATCGCCTTGGCCATCGCGAACTGGTTCGCCTGGCCCTCGCCAAGATCCTCGAGGCGGCGCACGCTGGTATCGCCAGAGAGCGCGGCGGCGATGAAGCGGGCCTTGCGCTCGTTGTTCTGCCACATGGTTGCGTCGAGCGAGCCGAGCGTCGCGTAAGCAAAAATGTCGACTTCGTAATGCTGGTTGCCTTGCCTGACAATCCTGCCTTCGCGCTGCTCGATCTGCGACGGCAGCCAGGGGACGTCGAGGTGATGCAAGGCCTTCAGGCGAAGCTGGACATTGACGCCGGTGCCCATCGTGTCGGACGAGCCGATAATGAAGCGTACCTTGCCGGCATTGAAATCGTTGAACAGGCGCTGCTTCGCCTCGGATTTCCTAAACTCCTGCATGTAGGCGATCTCGGAGGATGGCACGCCGAGGCGAACGAGCTCGTTCCGGATCCAGCGATAGGCCGAGAAGCCGCGCGAGGCCTCAACGGAAATCGTCCCGAGGTCGGAGAAGATGAGCTGCCCGGCACCGGGCGTTTCGAAGGGCTGGCCGTCTTTGCGACGATAGATGTTATCGCCAGTCTCCATCCAGATGCGAAAGGCATTGGCGATGAGGGCGTTGAGCTTGTTGCCCGCCTCGTTGTCCTGGCCTCGATCGACCAGGCGCAGGTCGATCGCGGCGTGCCGGCCATCGGTAATGACCGAGAGGAGAATGTCATCGCCCGGCTCCGGCGGGCGGTCGCGTTCCTCGATGGCGGTGATGCGCTCATCCAGCAGGCGCTGGTACGCCTTGAAGGCTGCGGTCGGCTCCGCGGTGATGATCTGGCGTTTGCCGCCGGCGATCTGTGGGACCTTCACATAGTCGCGCAGGTGCTCGGGCAGCACCACGTCGGCAAAGGAGCGGAACATGGCGATGAGTTCGGGGACGTTGACGAACTGGGCAAAGCGCGTCACCGGCCGGTATTTGCCCGAAGGCTGAAGCTCGAGTTCGGTCGACGTGTCGCCAAAGGTGGACGCCCAGGCGTCAAACTCGTGCAGGCCACGCTCGCGCAGCGCCGCGTGGTCCATCAGCCGCTGCACGGTGAACATTTCGCCGAGCGTATTGGTGATCGGC
This sequence comes from Bradyrhizobiaceae bacterium, assembly GCA_003963435.1. Taxonomy (GTDB): domain Bacteria; phylum Pseudomonadota; class Alphaproteobacteria; order Rhizobiales; family Xanthobacteraceae; genus Bradyrhizobium. The sequence goes on from RXJC01000003.1 coordinate 19,707, forward strand.
GTGCCGGAGGCAAGCACGAGTGCGCGGCCGGGGTTCTTCATGTCGACAAAACGGGACTTCACATAGAGGTCCCAGGCGCGCTGCGAGCCGTTCGGGTCGACACCGCGCAAGCTGGTCATGTTAGTGGCGAAGGAGAGCTTCCGAAACTCCTGCGCCTCGTCGACGATGATCTGGTCGACGCCGATCTCCGACAACGTGAGCAGGTCGTCCTTGCGCGACGCTAGCGCCTCCAGCCGCTCCTTGTGGCCTTCCTTCATGCGCTCGACACGCTTGCGCGAAAGCCCGTCCTGCGTGTCGATGCGGGTGAGTAGCTCTTCATAAGCCTCAAGCTCGTCCTGAAGCATCTGCTGCTCGAAGGCGGACGGAACGGGAATGAACTTGAAGGCGGAATGGGTGATGATGATCGCGTCCCAGTTTGCGGTTGCGGCCCGCGAGAGGAAGCGATGGCGCTTCTCCTTCACGAAATTCGTCTCATCGGCGACGAGGATCCGGGCGTTCGGATAGAGCGCCAGGAACTCACGCGCGGCTTGCGCCAGGCAATGGCCTGGCACGACGAGCATGGCCTTGTTGATCAGGCCGAGCCGGCGCTGCTCCATGATCGCGGCCGCGATCGAGAGCGTCTTGCCGGCGCCGACGGCGTGGGCGACGTAGGTGCTTCCGGAGGAGATGATGCGCCAGATGGCACGCTTCTGGTGTCCGTAGAGAGAAAAGGCGCCTGAGGCGCCCGGAAGCTGGAGATGCGACCCGTCGAAGTGGCGGGGGACGATGTTGTTGAAGGTGTCGTTGTAGAGCCGCGCGAGGCGATCCGTGCGGTCCGGATCGGACCAGATCCAGGTCTGGAATGCGGTTTTGATTTTTGCGAGCTTCTCCTTGGCCGCCTCGGTTTCGACGGTGTTGAGGATGCGCCGTTCGCTATCGACCTCCTTCACCGTGTCGAAGATCTGCGGGATCGACGAGTTCAGCGCGTCCGAGAGGAGCTCTCCGGCGTGACGGCGGTGCGTGCCCCATTCGGTCGTGCCCGCCGCCGTCCACGATAGTTGCCGCGCATTCACGGTCCAGCAGGCAAGCTCGGCCGTGTGGTGGATGGTGATGTCGGCATCCATCGTCTCCTTGACGAAGGCGATGATGTCGGCCGCGGGGATCCAGGGCGCGCCGAGGCGGGCCGTGATGTCGGAGGGGCGAAGATCTGGCGGCTGCACCCGCTCGAGCGCCGCGACGTTGCGGATGAACGATGGGTCGAGCGCGACGGCGGCACGTGCGGCCGCGAGCTTGGAGCGCACGGCGCCAGAGAGATAGGCGTCCGCTGTCAGCCACGCGCCGCTTTCCGGATCGCGGAAGATCGCATCACCGAGTTCATCGATCACAGTGTCGACATCGCCGTGCAGGAGCTCAGCGACGTGCTCCGGGTCGACGGCGCCGCGCTCATTGAGCACCACGGCAAGGGCGTCGACGGCCGAGGTGATGACTGGCGCAGGCGGCGGCGCGATCACACGCTCGGTGAAGATCGGCCCCGGTTTCGCGGTGTTGCTCTCGAGGTCGTAGTCCTCGATCGAGGCAACGAGCCAGCAATCGGGATCGTCCGCGAACGGCGCAAGATTCGGCCGGCGGTGCGTTTCCCGAGCCTCGCCGGTCTCTTCATCCTCGATCAACGACACCACGGTGGTGTTGATGGGTCCAAAGTCCCGCACGAAGCTCGACCAGGCGATGCGAAGCCGGACCTGCGGCTGTTTCCAGGATTGGTCCGTTTCCTGGGATTTGAGGATCTCACGCACGGCGTCGCGGATCGGGATCAGCTTGCGGATGATGCGCGCGTGCTTTTCGAAGATGCCATCGGTGGAGCGCCCCTTCCTGATCTTGATGGTGACGGCTGCGCCGTCGACCATCTGCATCAAGGCGCCGTTCGACCCGATGAAATAACTGCCCTCGCGGATGGAGGGATCAAGCTCCTCCCGGCCCGCATGAAAGGCAGGCTCGGCGTCACCGGGGCTGACCGTCTCCGGCTCGCCGTCGTAGATGGCTCCCGGGAGATGGAGGATCGCGGCAGAAAGCGCCTCATCCAGATCGCCGCGGGAGCGCGGCAAGCAGGTGTAGGTCTCGCCGTATGGACCCGAAACTAGCGCATGTTCACCAAGCACCATTTCGGGATGTTCGGCAAAATACCTGTTGATTCGGATCGCTCCGCTATCCTCCGTCTCCGCGCGGACCTCGGCGAGGTCGAGCCACGCGCCGCCATCGGCAGGTTCGCCATGACGGCGCTTTCGGAAGAAAAGGACATCGACCACGACGTCGGTCCCGGCATCGGCCCGGAAGCTTCCCTCTGGCAGGCGGATCGCTCCGGCAAGGTCCGCCATCGAGGCGATGTGCCGACGTGCAGCCGCATCTGCCTTGTCCATGGTGCCGGAGGAGGTGACGAACGCGGCAAGCCCGCCGGGCTTGAGGCGATCGATCGACTTTGCGATGAAGTAGTCATGCAGACGCAGGCCGAGCGCGCGGAACGCGCGGTCGCTGCGCACGGCGCGGTCAGAAAACGGCGGGTTACCGATTGCAAGGTCGAAGTGGGACTTCAACTCCGCCCGCGCAAAGTCCTCGTTGAGGATCGCGGCGCGAGGCTGCAGCAGCTTCGCGATCCGCGCGGTCACGGGATCGAGCTCGACTCCGGTGACGTGGCAGAGGTCGCGCAACGGGGCCGGCATCAGGGCCGGGAAGAGCCCGCTGCCAATGCCCGGCTCAAGGATCCGGCCGCCTCGGAAGCCAACCCGCAGAAGACCTGCCCAGACGGCACGAACTATGAATTCCGGCGTGAAGTGGGCGTATTGGGTACAGCGCGCGAGTGAGGCGTAGGCGCGTGCGTCGACGAGATCCTCAAGCTGTTTACCGATGTCCTCCCAACCCTTGCGGAACTCATCCTCACCCAAGCGCCGAAAAACACCATTGGCGAGCTCCGACGCGCCGAAGCCGATGAAGCGGATGAGCTGCGCCTGCTCCTCAGAGGTCGCCGGACGATGGTCAGCCTCGATCCCGGCTGCGAGGCGGATGGCGGCGAGATTGTCCTGCGCGCGACCGCGCCAGCTCTTCGCAAGCCCGCGGTTGCCAACGAGATGGAAATTCTCACCCAAGGACACTGCGGGCTTCGACGCGGTAGACGCAGCCGGAAGGGGAGGAGCATTGGTTGCTGGCGAGATAACGTGATCATGCTCTGCCGCGGAAGGAAAAGCCGTTACCCCGAGGCCGAGACCTGATGAGAGTGAGCTATTGCTGAACAGATCGAGCGTGAAGGGATCGTTGAGCGCCATTGAAATTTCTCCTTGTGGCGAGGGCGCGTGTCGCCGGTCCGCAAGCAGGCGGGTGACGGCGTTCACAGTGGGTTGGAGGAGGGCCCGGACGGTCTGCCGGCGCCGAAAAAGCGAAGCCCGGCGCTTGGCCGGGCTGGTCGCAGGTCGTCAGGGGCTTGGACTATCGGTTGTCCGTCGAGGAAGGGACTTGACGAGCAGCCGCCGCCTTGGCCGCCTCGATCCGGAATTCCTCAAGGATGTCGGTCGTGGACCGGTAGCGGATGGCATCCACCGTGATCAGCATCACGCTGCCGCCGAAGCCATCCGGACGCATCTTCGTGCAGGTAAACGCCGTTGTGACCACGATTTCGTCGATCGCCGCCGAGCGACGTACGATGTCTTGAAACATCCGGTCCCAGCCGGCGTCGGGGTCGGTGAGATCGACGTCGATATCATCAGGCGGATCGTCGCTGGCGTCCGCGTCGTATCGCGAGAGCAGGCCGATGACGTGGTCACCTATGCTGCTCTGGCCGTGATCGCGGGACGCCGCCCAAGCGGTCCGCAGATCGTCGATGGACAAGGTGACGACGTCGCTCGGTCCACACCATGAATAATAGTAGATGCCGCCTTCGCTATTCTCGCTGTCGAAGACGAGATCAAGGATCAGGCGTTCCAACGGTGTCATGTCCACAGCCGGGATATCCGGCTGGACGACGGTCGGGGAGTGATAGTCTGCCATATTGCCCTCCTCAGGCCGCAAGCGGCGGAAGATGGCGCAGCTGCACGGGCAGCTTGGCGGCGACCTCGTCGTCGGTGAGATCGTCGAGAAGCTTCAGCACCGTGCCCGCCCCTCCGCAATACACCAGCACGGTGCGCTTGCCTTGCAGCGCGGCGGGCCAGCGCTCGCCGGCATAGCCGCGATAGTCGTCGTGAGTGCTCGACCAGATGTGCTCGAGGCGTTCGTCGCGAGTCATGGCGCGGACCGGCCGCGATTCGCGCTCGATGATGGCCCGCTTCATGCTCTCCGGGGTGCTGCGATCGGAGAGGTCGCAGTATCCATGGAAGAAGCGCTTGCGGCCGTCGATCCAGAGCGACAAGAAGACGCTCGTCACGCTATCGGTCACGAATTCGCGCATCGCGAACATGTCGCCGCGCATCCATAGCGGCGGCAGGATGTCGAGCATGTAATCGTGCTCGGACTCCGCGATCTCGAACCATTCGCCGGCGAAGAGGTGCCGTGCCTCCCCCGCGGCCATGGCCGGATTGCCGCGATGACGGTTGAACATACGATACATGTCCTGGCGCGTGGCGACGCCTTCGAAGACTTTGCGGATATTGGGTGAGGTGTGCATCGGCGGCTCCCTTGGCCTGGCCGGGCTGAAGCGCGAGCGATCCGTCTGATCTCTTCGTCACTTCAGCCCTTCATCAGACCTCCTCGCCGGCCGCCTCACCGGTTCGGCGGGTCAAGGGCCGCGGAACGCGGGCGAAAGCTTCACCCTTGACGCGCTGGCCGGGCATGCGGCAGCGCCTCAATTCCCTTTCATTTTTCCTTTCTCATTTGTTCGATCTCCTTCTCCTGCCAATCGCCGGCAGCATCAGGGCCGCACTGATGACGGCCTTGCCGCTGCGACCACCGGCCAAGGCTTGCGTCCGCTACTACATCAAGAGGTCGCCGTCAGGGCCTTCAGATCCTCATTCCAGTCGTCGGCGCGCGGTCGTGATCGCGCGTACCCCACGCTCGCTTCTGCGGCGATCGCACGAACACGAGCCGCATAGACGTCGCCCTGCCGATTGTTGTCGGTTGCTGCCACGAGGTGGACGTTGGCGCGCTTGGCCAGACCACGGATGGCTTCATCCGTTGCCGGGGACCAGCCGCCGCCAGTGCTGACATAAAGAGTGTCGGACCGCAGGTCCTCGATCGCGGCAAGGCTCATGGCGTCGATGGCCGCTTCAGTGATGCAGATCCGCTCGAACTCGGCCGGTCCCAAGCGGAATAGCTCCTTGGTGCCGTCAGTGGCGAAACCGCGCCATGCCGGCCCACGCTCCTCCCAACCCGTGACGGCTCCGGCAGAATCGCTGTGCGCCGCCCACATGCTGCCCTGGGGGCCCTCTCGCAACCGATCGCAGGCGACGGCCTGCTTCAGGATGTCGGCCGGCAGGGCGCGCTCGCCGGTGAGATAGCGCCAAGCTGGCGAGCCGGGGCGCGGTCTGAAACGACGTCTCCACCGCTCTACAATGGACGCTAAGGCTTTGGGCCTTGCCGTGTGCTGCCATGCTGGTGCAGCGGGGACGAAGCCAACAACATCTGCAACACGCTCGGATGCTTCGACGAACCCATCGGCACCGAGGTGTACGGCGAGCGAAAACACGTCCCCTTTCGCCGGTGACAATGGATCAAACCAGCCGCGACCTTCGTGGATGACGATAATGATGTTGCTGTCGCGGCGATATTTGATTGCGCGGCGGGTGCTTTCCTTGACGTCGACCTTCCAGCCGTCCTTCTCCAGCAGGGCGGCGCAACCGACCTTTTCGCGCAGCTCTTCGATTTCTTTCTTGTCCATTTTTCTGCTCCGGATCTCGCGCAAGCGACGTCCGACCCTTTCGTCTGTTGGTCTCACCTGTTCCAAGTTTCCACGGAACATCACCGACCGGCCGCGAAGCCTGCCGGACGCAAGGGCGCGCGGACAAGCTGTCGAATTTGTCAGACACCTGGGCGCGGCAACGCTTCCCTTGCAGCCGGCATGGCGCCAGCGGCAGCCGGTCACCCGGCTCAATGAGCCGGGCACCAGGGGTCGTACTCATGAACGATGGCGTCCTGATCGCCGTCGTACTCGCTGGAGACCATCACGCCGAACTCGCTATCGGTCTGAAAAAGGATGACCGGCACCATCAGCGTGCGGGCGAGATCAAAGGCGTGGTTCTGAGCGAGAGTAAGATTGTGCGACATTGAAAGGCTCCCGTCTTGCGGCGGGGACCATCCCCGCTCGACAGGCGCCCGACGTGTTCGGGGACGGCTGCGGTCACCTCGAGAGGCGAAGCCGAAGAGGTCGCACGCTTGCGTCGCGAACCCCTTGCGGGTTGATCGCGGAAGGCCGTACCTGAACCAAGGAAAGCCCATTTGAGAGCGGGGCTGGTCCTTGTCCGGAAGCATGGTGTGCCGAACCGCACATCCTTCGTCCGCGGAGCGCCCATGCCGCCTTGATCCGGGCGGCGCAAGGACACGTGTGATCCTTTTGGGTGAGACGGCGAAGGCGTGGTGACGCCTGCAAACGAGCTAAGTCAGCTCGACCAACGTGTAGTCGGCTCTGACACGGTGCGAGCAGGAACTCTTCTCGCCGCCGACAAGGGTGTGAATGAGAGATCGGTGTTGCCGCCTAACCTGATCGGCGTGGCAGGTGATCCTCTTCGGCAAGGTCGAAGAAGCGGGTGAACTCGCCTTAAAATGTCATGGGCACCGTACCTGTCGGACCGTGCCGCTGCTTAGCGACAATGACCTCCGCCTTGCCACGAGCGGCGCTCATCTCCGATTCCCAAGCGAGATGTTCGTCGGTACCGGGCTTGGGCTCCCTGTTCTTGAGATAATATTCTTCACGAAACACAAACAATACGACATCGGCGTCTTGCTCAATCGAGCCGGACTCGCGAAGTTCTGAAAGTTGCGGACGTTTTTCATCGCGGTTCCCGACCAACCGTGAAAGCTGGGATAGCGCAATGACTGGCACATTGAGTTCTTTGGCCAGCGCCTTCAACCCGGTCGTGATCTCGGTGATCTCCTGCACCCGATTCTGCGCCGCACGCGGCGACTTGCCCTGCATGAGCTGAATATAGTCGACGATAACGAGGTGCAGTCCTCGTTGTCGTTTCAAGCGGCACGCACGGGCCGCGAGTTGAGCGATGGAGACGGCGCCGGTTTGGTCGATAAAGAGCGGCAGCCGGCGCATTTTCTGACGGCATTCGAGCAGCTTGCCGAAAGCTGTCGCGTCGATGTCGCCACGCCTAATGTCGGAGGAGGGGATCTCTGTTTGCTCGGAGATGACGCGAGTGGCAAGTTGCTCCGACGACATCTCCAGCGAGAAGAAAGCAACGATGCCACCAGCTGTCGGTCTTGCCGAGCTATCGACTTGCTGCGTGGCATCGTAGGCGCTTGCCACATTGAACGCTATGTTGGTGGCTAGAGATGTCTTTCCCATGCCGGGCCTACCGGCGATGATGATGAGGTCTGTTGGCTGCAGACCTCCCATTTTGGCATCGAGGTCCTTGAGACCGGTTGCAAGGCCAGAAAGCCTGCCCTCGCCTGGTAGGCTTCTGCGGCTCTATCGATAGCGCTGTCCAGCGCAGTCTCGAACGTCTCGAAGCCCCCACCATAGCGGCCCGTTTCGGCGATTTCATATAAGAGCTGTTCGGCGTGCTGGATCTGATCCGCTGGAGCGCAATCGACGGGCGCTTCAAATGCGCCGTTGAGCATGTCCTCGGCGACCCTGATCAACTCACGCCGGACCGCAAGATCGTAGATAGTCCGGCCGTAATCGACCGCGTTGATGATCGTGGTCGCCTCCGCGGCCAGGCGCGCGACATACTGCGCGATCGACATTCCAGCGACAACGAGCGTGGCGGGAAAGAAGGTCTTAAGGGTGATCGGATTGGCCACTTTGTTCGAGCGGATCAGCTCGCTGATCACTTCAAAGATTTCACCGTGCAGCGGCTCGAAGAAATGATTTGCCTTCAGGAAATCGGCAACACGATGAAAGGCTTCGTTATTGATCAAGATGGCGCCGAGCAGCGCTTGTTCAGCTTCGATGTTGTGCGGCAGCTCGCGATAGGGCGAAGCCTGCGGCGATTTCAGCTTGAATACTGCTTCTGTCATGTTCGTCCGTCCGCCGGCCCAATGTTGAAGTGCAGGACCTACGAAGGACAAGGGATCATGCATGGTATAGGCGACGAATCGCCCTCGCTTGAGGAAGTGTACCGCCAATAAGGGCAAAACCAATCGATTCGCGCTACAATAGGCCGGGCCTGCCGCCCGTTTGCGTCAGGGATGGCAGCCCGCAAGGGGGAAGACCCGCTCGCGGGGCTTCAGCGCAGCCAACAGCCCGGCCCGCAGTGCGACGCCCATTTTCTTCGCCATCAGAATCGCACAACAGCCAGTGTATTTTCCGAGATCGATCGTTGAACGCCGCGATAGGCCTTAATCAGGTATTAAATTTCTGAATCGCTAGGCCTGATCGATTCGATAACTTAATTGGACGTCAGTTCCGACAATTGCGATCCTTGCGCATGTCCGAACTCACGGTGCCATACCTCGTGCTTCAACGTTGCGATCCGGCCCGCAATATGGCGAGGTTCTATGTACTCACGATCGAACCGACTCTGTTCGGTGATACGGCGCTGGTGCGCGAATGGGGACGTCTTGGCCAACGCGGCCGCCGGCGGATGGATCTGTTTGCCGGGAGAGTCCAGGCCGTGGAAGCGCTCGAGGATTGGCTCGTCCGCAAAACACGCCGTGGTTATGTACCAAAGAGTCCCGCGCCCTGGATGCGACCGCCCAGTCCGCAACCTGATTGAGCGGTCGATCTTGGGAGCACCCTACAAGCCGGACGAGTGTTTTGCGCATTACGGAAGCAATCCCTGCCGAAATGCGAGCGCCACAGCGTGCGGGAGGGTTAATGCAGCAAGATTTCGCCTGGCATTGTCCAGATGAAACTTCACACCTCGCGGGCTGACATCAAGAAGCTCTGCGATATCCTGCATGGTTTTGCCATCGGATATCCATCCGAGACACTGCCGTTCGCGCTGTGTCAGCGGGTTGATGCTCCCGTCGCCTACCAAGGCGCGTCCGATCTTGGCACTCACGTGCGCATGGAAGGTGAGACCCACCATTTCCAACATGTCTTGCGAGCTCTCGATGAAGCGATCGAATCCAAGACTGCGTTCGTCCACGGCCAGCGTGAACGCCGCAAACTGATTCTGACTTGAGGGAATGCGTACCGTCAGACCGGTCCTGATCTTGAAACTCAGGGCATCGTCAAACAGGCGACGCTGTTTCGCCGACTTTGCGCTTCGCGCTGACCGTCCATCCCATAGGACCATCCGGCTTGTGGTTCGCGGTTCCTGAAGGACGGGGTCGATGTTGTCATATCCTTCCCGAAAATAGTGGCTGGTCCAACTCTTCGGATAGGATGAGATCAGACTGGGGCCGTTCGCGCGCTGCCCAAAATAAGCGAACCACCGGAATCCCAAGGCATGCGCGGTTCGTTCCGCGATGCGCTTAAAATCATCCTCCGTACGGGCAGAATGAAGACAATCGACCAATTCATTGCATGTTCTTTTGACATCTTTCATTGCGCGACTTCAGCTATTCCAAGTTCCTAGAACGTGAGCACTTCGACGTTTCGCGCTCTACGTGCAGGCCGTGTATGGTGAGGTTGCGGCAGCTTTGCGGCACGAACAATTCGGTACCGTCCTGTCAGAACAACAGCAGCAACGCGAACCCACGACGAAGGAGAAAAAAACCTCTGGACCGCGGCCACTCAAAGCAACCATTTTTCTTCATTTGCAAAGGTGAAGGAATTCCATTTCCTGCGCTGTCAGATCCGCGCGTCACGAACTTATAGAGTTTCCAAAGTGCGCGCGGATAACTGCGCCTTGCGAATGCGGCTCGCGACCCAGCAGAACCACAAGGCCCTGTCAGAACTGACAGCGCAACGCCGTGACCGTGACTGCTTTCTTGATCTCGAAGCTGTGATTCGTAAGTTTGAGGTTAAGAATGAAGGTCACTGTTCGCACGCGTGCGGCGCTCCTGCACGATTCTGAACTGGCAATGGGAATGCACCGCCTGCGAGGGCGTGTGTTCAAGGAACGACTCGACTGGGACGTCTCTGTCCGCGACGGATTAGAGATCGATCAGTACGACACCTTCAAGCCGACTTATCTCCTGGCGCTCGAGAAGAGCGACGTTGTTGGCTGCGTTCGCCTTTTGCCCACCACCGGACGCAACATGCTGGCCGATACGTTCCCGGTGTTGCTGGATGGCAACCCGGCGCCGAGGGCGGCCAGAATCTGGGAGAGCTCGCGCTTCTGCGTTGACACCAAGAGTGCGGCGGCAACAGCAGAGAATGGTCTGCGCAATGCGACGTTCCTGCTGTTTGCAGCCATGATCGAATGGGGGCAGCAGCACGATCTTCAGGCCATCGCAACGGTCACTGATCTGCGCATGGAACGCATCCTGCGCCGGGTCGGATGGCATCTCGATCGCCTCGGCACGCCTCGTCAAATCGGGACGACCAACGCCGTGGCTGGATTGCTGCCGATCAGCGAGGAGGCGCTCGGCGCGATCCGAGCGGCCGGGCAGATTTCAGGGCGTGCAATTGACGCGCCGTCGAACCTAGCGATCGCAGCCTAGCATCGAACGTCTCAGCTCCTCACAAAAAGGCTCTCAACATGGATCCCGCTGCATTCGCGGCTCTTGTCGAGCGATGTTCCCCGACGACAATGGTCCGGCCGCTAATGGCAATCGTGCGGCAGGCGAGCTCGTTCGAGCCGTTGCTCATCACGATCGAAGGGCGCAAGCCGATTCCAATTCAAGCCACCGACCGTGAGGAAGCCATCCAGCTCGCGACCGAGGCTATCGCCGCCCGCCAGCAGGTCCGAGCCGGTCTCGCTCAACTTGATGCCGAGGAAACAAAGAAGGCTGGATTGACGGCTGCCACGACGTTCGATGCGTGCCAGCACATTGCTGGCCTTGGCAGACTGTTCGATGCGCGCCTGCAAGCGGCGAGCATGAAAAGCGCGGATCGCGACCAGGCAATCGCCAAGGTTGTCGCGAGCTTCGCGCCCAAGGCTTCCGGTCAAGTCTCGGAGCCCGGTGAACCGATGGCGACCACCGGGCGTGATCGTCCCACCGGCGATACAACAATCAATCCACCGGCCGCCTCTGCCAGCGAGCGCCGGCCCTGGGACGTCTATCGCTCGGGACTAGGCACGTCAGCCTTTGTTTACGAACGATGAAGATCGCCGTTTTTCATCTCAACTCAATCCGCGGTCCGGGCTGGGGTCCGGCTGCAGCGCCAATCGGAGCCGTGCCATGACTTCTCCTCTTAAACACTCTGCTGCCCTCCTTTGCATGGGAGCCGTCCTTAGCATCGCTTTGGCCGAGCCGGCGCTGGCGCAGACCGCGAACATTGAAGGCGTGCTGCAGAACATCGTCAACATGTTGACCGGCAACGTCGCTCGGCTACTGGCGACGCTGGCGGTCATCATCGTCGGCATCGCCTGGATGTTCGGCTATCTCGATCTGCGCAAGGCCGCCTATGTCGTGCTCGGTGTCGCCATCACATTCGGCGCCTCCGAGGTGGTCTCAACGTTGACCGGAGGTCACTGATGGTTGAGGCCGCGCGTCTCACGGAGGACACCTTGTTCCTCGCCTGTACGCGTCCCGCCATGATCGCCGGCGTCACGATGGAGGCCATGGCGCTCAACGTGATGTTTTCCTGCATCCTGTTTCTGGTGGCTGGGAGCATCGTCTACGGCCTTGTCGCGATTCCGATCCATGGGCTCTGCCGCATCATCTGCCGGCACGACCCGAACATGTTCCGGATTCTGCTCGCCTGGATCGAAACCCGAGGACGCGCGCGCAATGCCGCATTCTGGGGCGGGTCGTCCTGCACGCCCCTCAAACTCGTCCGAAGATATCAAACAAGGGAGCTCGGTTATGCGCAATAGGGCGCTTAAAACCCGAGAGATCGAGCCCGATGTCTATCTGCCGTTCGGCCGGCATGTCACTGACACGGTGATCAGTCTGACAACCCGCGCCCTGCTGGCGGTAATCCGGATCGACGGCGCTTCGTTCGAGACTGCCGAAACATCGGACCTGAACGATCTACATGCCAAGCTGAATCTCACCCTGCGCAATGTTGCAGATCCGCAGCTGGCGCTCTGGAGCCACCTGGTGCGCCGCCGGACATCGGTCTATCCCGACGGTACCTTCAGGTCGACCTTTGCAGCGGCGCTTGACGCACAATATCGCCAGCGACTTTGCAAGGAAGCGCTGTTTCGCAACGATCTCTATCTAACCCTGGTTTGTCATCCCGGCCGAGCGGCTACCGATACGGCGGCCGCCTTCTTTCGGCGGCTCGGCCGAAGCGCAGGGAATTCCACCGAGGTGGACAGCGGGGCGCTGAAACGGCTGGACGATGCAACGCGAGATATCGTCGCGGCACTCGACCGTTACGGCGCCCGTGCGGTTGGATTGTTTGAGCGCGACGGCATCACCTTCTCGGAACCGATGGAGTTGCTCCATGCGCTCGCCTCGGCGGAATGGATGGCGATGCCATTGCCGCAAGGGCCGATCGGCCCGGCACTCTATTCAAACCGTGTCATCTTCGGCCGCGAAGCCCTCGAAATCCGCAGCGCCGGCGGATCGCGGTTCGCCGGTATGTTCGGCCTCAAGGAATATCCCGCGTCGACCCGGCCTGGCCTGTTGAACGCGCTGCTTTCCGCGCCGTTTGAGCTCATCGTCACGCAATCATTCGCGTTTCTGGCGAAGGCGGACGCCAAGACGGTCCTGACGCGCAAGCAGAACCAGCTGGTCTCGGCCCAAGATCCGGCGGCCTCGCAGATCGACGAGCTCTCTGATGCGCTCGACGATCTCGAATCCAATCGGTTCGTGCTTGGAGACCATCACCTCTCGCTCCTGGTCTACGCCGATACGCCATCGCAGCTGCAGGAGCACATGAGCGTGGCGAGGCGCGCACTGGCCGATGCGGGTGCCGTGGTCGCCCGGGAAGATCTTGGACTTGAAGCAGCCTATTGGGCCCAGCTTCCCGGGCTGTTCAAATATCGGGCACGCACGGGCGCGATCAACTCGCGGAATTTCGCGGCGTTCTCACCGTTCCACACCTATCCGACCGGACAGCCTGCGGGCAACCATTGGGGACCGGCGGTTGCAATGCTCAAGACCGCGTCCGGTTCGCCCTTCTATTTTTCTTTTCATCATGGCGACCTCGGCAATACCTTCATCTGCGGCCCCTCGGGATCCGGCAAGACCGTCGTACAGAACTTCCTGCTGTCGCAGGCCGAGCGGTTAGGTGCGTCCTACGTTTTCTTCGACAAGGATCGGGGCGCCGAGATTTTCGTGCGCGCCGCTGGTGGCACCTATCTGACGCTCCACAACGGCGCCCCGAGCGGGTGCGCGCCGCTCAAGGCGCTGGAGCTGACGCCAGCAAATCTTTCCTTCCTGAGCGAACTTGTGAGGAAACTCGTCACGCCGGACGACCGCCCGCTGACCGTGATCGAGGAGGAACGAATCGATTCCGGACTGCGAGCGCTCGGTCAGCTGCGGCAATCAGAGCGATCGTTCGGGACGTTGCGGGCTTTTCTTGGACAGCAAGACCGCGAGGGCATTGGCGCGCGGCTCGAGCGATGGTGCCGGGGCGCTCCTTTTGGCTGGGTGCTCGATGGTGATCAGGATGCGATCGGTCTCGACGCTCGGTTCATTGGTTTCGACATGACCGATCTCCTGGATCATCCCACGGTGCGCACGCCGCTGATGATGTATCTGTTCCATCGAGTGGAGCGCTTAATCGACGGCCGGCGCCTGATCATCGACATTGACGAGTTCTGGAAGGCGCTTGGGGACGAGGCATTTCGCGATCTCGCCAACAACAAGCTGAAAACCATCCGCAAGCAGAACGGCGTCATGGTGTTCGGGACGCAGTCGCCACGCGACGCGCTGGCCTCGCCGATCGCGCACACCATTGTCGAACAATGCCCGACGCAAATCTTCCTGCCAAACGCGCGCGGAACACGATCGGACTATGTCGATGGCTTTCATCTGACCGACACGGAATTCCGCCTGATCAAGGAGGAGCTCGCTCCTGAAAGCCGGCGCTTCCTGGTCAAGCAAGGCCATAATTCGGTGGTGGCGGAACTCGACCTCGGCGGTTTTGACGATGCACTCGCCGTCTTGTCGGGACGCACCGAAACCGTCGAACTGCTCGACGGCATTCGCAAGCAAGTCGGCGATGACCCGGCGCAATGGCTGCCGCTATTTCACGCGGAACGGAGGAAGGCCCAATGATGGTTCAGCGTATGCCGGCGGCTCTCGCCTGCCTGTCCGTCATCACCCTCTTGGTGGCCTCACCCGCAGGGGCGGAGATCGTGTTCGACCCAAGCGTCTATGCGCGTCAGTTTGAACAGCTGACTGAACTCAAAAAGCAGGTCGACACCCTGACGTCGCAGCTCAAGGTCGCACAGGATCAATTGAGCCAGGCCAAGCAGCTCTATGACAGCTTTAACAAGCGGACGAATGCCAATGATATCGGCGCGCTCCTGAACACGCCACAGTTCCGGAAAGTTCTGCCCCAGCAGTTCTCGGACATCGAACGTCTCGTCGCGGGGCAGGGTGGCGGCAACTTCGCCGACGCGATCAACCATTATCTTTCGCAGAATCGCGCCTATGCCGGCAACAGCGGAAATTCCTATTACCGGAGCGAGCTCGACCGGATCGCTCGGCAGACCGGGGCGAAGCACTCCATGGGTCAGGCAGTGTATGACACCGCCTCGCAGCGCATCGATGCGCTTGAGGAGCTCAGGGCTCGCATCAGCTCGGCGACCGACGCCAAGGAGATTCTCGATCTCTCAGCGCGGTTGCAGGCCGAACAGGCGCTGTTGCAGAACGACGTGCTCCGAATGCAGGGGCTGGCAATGATCCAGCAGGCCCGCGCGGACATGGATGGGCAGCGGGAACGGGAGAGACGGCGGCAACTG
Organism: Bradyrhizobiaceae bacterium; assembly: GCA_003963435.1. Taxonomy (GTDB): domain Bacteria; phylum Pseudomonadota; class Alphaproteobacteria; order Rhizobiales; family Xanthobacteraceae; genus Bradyrhizobium. The sequence continues at coordinate 34,742 of RXJC01000003.1, forward strand.
GTCGATGAGATGAAGGCAGCCCTGCAATGAAGACGAGACTTGCCATTCTTCTCCTCACCGGCGCCACGGCTCTCGTGGGCTGCAACGACGCCGACAAGGGTCAACAAGCCAAGACCGTCGGCTGGTTTCTGGATCACCGGGACGAGCTCACCACGGCTCTCAAGGCGTGCCGCGACAATCCGGGCGAACGCGGGAAAACTCCCGACTGCATCAACGCCAATGAAGCCCGCAAGAAAGCCTTCGTCAAAGAGATGAAGGACGCCCTGAAATAAGGACCGCCACGATGGCCGTAAACGTCTTCGACAGTTTCCTGAAGGAGTTCGAGCAACCGATCACGGCATTCGTGTCGACGTCGGTCTCGAATCTCGCCACCTACATCGACGGTCCACTTCGTACCGCAGTGACGCTCTACGTCATTCTCTACGGCTTTGCCGTGATGCGCGGCGCGATCTCTGAGCCGATCATGGAATTCGCCTGGCGGGCGATGCGGATCGTGGTCGTGGTGTTGCTGGCGACGAATTCCAGCGCGTTTCAGCAATATGTCACGAGTCTGTTCTTCGACTCGTTGCCGAAAGAAATCGGCAATGCATTAGCGGGCTCAGGGCTAAATACCAGTTCGGGAGCGCCCTTCGATCAACTTCTCTCCAAAGGAATCGACGTCGCCAATAAGATCTACGATCAAGCGGGAATCACCGATGTGGCGCCGGCACTGATTGCGGGCATTCTTCTCGTTTTTGTGGCAGTCGGTGCTTTCTTACAGTTCGCTATCCTGCTCTATGCCAAGGTTGGTCTAGGCGTCGTCATCGCACTCGGCCCGATCTTCATAGCGCTGGGACTATTTGAGGCAACGCGCCCGTTTACAGAAGCCTGGCTTCGGCAGCTCGCGAACTTCGTGATCCTGCTGGTCCTGGTTGTCGCACTGGTCGGGTTGATGCTGTCCACCGTCAGCGGCTTCATCGACAGGTTTGGAGCCAACGCAGGAACGGCGGGCGAGATGGTGGTCGCCGCGGTCGCCATCAGTGCCGTGCTCGGTCTGTCCGGATATATCGCGCTTCAGTTGCCGACCATCGCAGGCGGTCTCGCCGGAGGTGGGGCGTCGCTCGCAAGCCGGCTGGTCACAAACCCACTGATTGCCAATGCCACGGCCGCGGCGGGAGGGGCCTACGCTGGCGCCAGCTGGTCGGCCAGCCGCGGTCTCGCCGCGATACGGGCGAGCCGCCAGGGCGGCAGCATCCGGCGTGCGAAATCCCAGGGGACCACGGCTGCGTAAGCAAGGTCGCCGGCACCAGGCGACAAGCAAGACAGGGGCATCAGAACGATGTGGCGTCGACTATCCATCATTTGCGTCATCGCATGCCAGCTTGGCGGCTGCGGGACCTGGTCAAAGGGACCGCCGTCATGTGACGGTACGGCGCGGCGGCCGCTTAACCGCTCATTGTGGGATTGGGAGTCCGGCGCGCCGCCGGCGACACCGGAGCCACCAGCTTCGCCATCCGCACCCATCATTCGGAAGGGCGAGGGCAATTCCTCCGTACCCTCGACCCATCTCGCCGCGTCTGGCCGCTGGACCAACATTGCGGCCTCGTATCGCACTTGCGGCAGGGAGGCGTGAGATGGTCGGGCATGATGATCTGAAAGCCTACTTTGAGAACTCGCGGCGATGGGAACAAGATCTCCTGCTGTCGGCCCATCGCTCGCGGCGAATAGCCTGGGTCATTGCCGCGGGCGCCTGCGCACTGGCGATCGCCTCGGTCGGAGCGGTCGCAGCGCTGGCGCCGCTGAAGACAGTCGAGCCGTTCGTGATCCGGGTCGACAATGCCACTGGCATTGTGGACACTGTCTCCGCCCTCAATTCGACGCCGGCGCGATACGACGAAGCGGTGACCAAATATTTCCTTGGTCGCTACGTTCGCGCGCGTGAAGGCTACAGCTATCCGGAAGCCGAAACCAATTTTCGGACGATTTCGCTGCTTTCCGGGCAGGGCGAACAAGCCCGCTTCGCAGCCTGGTACCGTGGGTCGAATCCCGAAAGCCCACAGGTCGTCCAAGGCCGTTTTGGTGTTGCCACCGTCCGGATCAAAGCGATCTCACTCCTGGCCGACAATGTCGCATCTGTGCGGTTCATGAAAGAGACCCGCAAGGGCGAGGAAACCCATGTGACCCATTGGGTCTCGACCCTAACCTTCTCTTACGCCAACGCACCGATGTCGTCCGCCGACCGTCTGATCAATCCGCTCGGCTTTCTGGTTTCAGAATATCGCGCCGATCCGGAGGTCGTGCCATGAAACGTTTTGCGCTTTTGATGACTTTAGCTCTTGGATTTGCGGCACCGGTGCTGGCGCTGCAGCAGCCGGCGCCCGGTCAACACGATGCGCGCGTACGCACCGTGACCTATGACCCAGCCAACGTGGTCCGCCTCAATGGCGTCATTCGCGCCTCGACCCAGGTCGTGTTTGCCGATGACGAGGAAATCGCCCATGTCGCCATTGGTGACGCCATCGCATGGGAAGTTGCACCGGCGGGTTCGATCCTGTTCCTCAAGCCGCGCGAAAAGCACCCACCGACCAATCTGCAGGTCGTCACCACCCGGCCCGATGGACGCAAGCGCTCCTATCAGTTCGAGTTGTCGATCGCCGAGACGACGCTGGCCGACAGCTACTTCGTCGTCCGCTTCGCCTACCCAGGCGACGAGATCGAGCGTCGGCGCATCGAGGCCGCTGCCAGGGGCGCCGAGCGGGAAGGCGCGCTGATCGATCAGACGTTTGACCTGCACCATGCCTACGGCGCGCGCAACTGGCGTTTTTCGGCCCAGGGCTCGATCGACCTCGAACCCGAAGCCGTCTTCGACGACGGCAAGGAGACCACGTTCCGCTTTGCTGGCAATCGGGAGATCCCGGCGATCTACCTGATCAACTCGGACGGCTCTGAAAGTCTCGTCCCTAAAGATGTCCGCGGCGAGCTTGTGGTAGTCCACGCCACTGCCCGCGAGTTTCGGCTGCGCAAGGGCGACATCGTGCTCTGCATCTTCAATGAAGCGTTCGATGCTGTCGGCGTCAATCCCGGCACCAACACCACGAGCCCCTCGATCGAGCGGCGGGCGAAGAGGCCATCTCCAATCCTTAAGGCACGATAGGCGGGCGCAACATGACCGAGCTTGAGAACGAGACGCTTGCCGGCGAGCGCGGCATTACCCCGGTTGGAGGTGGGGACAACGGTCGAACAGCGATGCTCAAACGCGGCTTCGGCGCGCTAGCGCTCTCCGCATTCGCCTTTCTGGTCATCTGGGGAACCTGGAAAAGCGACAAGCCGGTCGGCGAGTCCGCCCGCAAGCTCATGATCCGCCAGGCGGCCGCCTTCGAGCCCGCCGCAGAGCCACCTGCCGCACCCATCACCACCGCGTCCATTCCGGTCGCACCTATTGCTGTCACACCGGCGGCCGCCGTATCCGCTGCGGACCAGATGCTCGAAAGCGCGCGGCGCGCGCCGGTACTGGCCTATAACCGGCCGGTCGCATCGGGGCGTCCGCCCCGTGATGGCCTGACCGGAAGCGTCCCGGTCGATCCCTTTGATTTTGGGCGGGCCGAGCCACGGAACGAGCTTGCGGACAAGCTGAAACCCACGCCAATCGAAGGCGTGCGCGCAGCCCGACTTCCCAATCGCAATCTTCTCGTCACCCAGGGCACGTCGATCCCTTGCGTACTCGAGACCGCGATGTCCTCAGATGTGGCTGGCTTCGTCTCCTGCGTCGTATTGCGCGATGTGATGTCAGATTCCGGCAACGTGGTGCTGATGGAAAAGGGCACGCAAGTCGTCGGGGAATATCGTGGCAATGTCCGGCGCGGCTCCAAACGGATGTTTGTGCTATGGGCGCGCGCCAAGACGCCGACGGGCGTGATCGTGGCGCTGGCCTCGCCTGCCACGGATGGACTGGGCCGCGCAGGGTTCGACGGCGATATCGACACGCATTTCTGGGAGCGCTTCGGTTCGGCGCTGTTGCTGTCGATCGTCAGCGATGCCTCCTCGATCGGGCGGCAGCAATTGCAAGACGGCTCAATCCAGATCAACAACACTGCTGGTGCGAGCAACACCGCCGCCGGCATCGCCGTCGAGCAGTCCATCAACATCCCGCCGACGCTGAGCAAGAACCAAGGCGAGCTCGTGAATATCTTTGTCGCGCGCGATCTTGATTTCTCGTCTGTCTACCAACTCAAGCGGATCGAGAGCCGCACCCAAATTCTCGACCGTACCCTCCCCGGAGGCATCGTGGGTCCGGCTGTGGTGACGAAATGAGCGCAGGCACATCGGGCAATCACGATGGCGGACGGTTGGTGCTGGCGCGGTACCTCGAGCCGCTGGCTCCATACCTAGCCGACGACACCCTCACTGAAATCGTCGTCAACCGTCCGGGCGAGGTTTTCGTGGAGGGGACTGACGGTTGGACCCGGCATGAGCTAGCTGCCCTCACGCAAACTTACCTCTCACATCTTGCAACCGCAGCCGCCAGCCACACCCGACAGGATATAGGGCCGGAATACCCGGTGGTCTCGACCAGCCTGATCGGCGACGAGCGCTGTCAGATCGTTGTGCCACCCGCGGTCCCGGCGGGCATGATCAGTCTCACGATCCGCAAGCCCTCATCGTTGACCATGAACCTGAAAGCGCTCGAGCGGGCAGAGCTATTTGATGCGGTCCGCTCCGCGAGTGACGACCTGGATGCCGACGAGCATCGACTGCTGGCCCTGAAAGAAGCCGGCCATTGGCGCGAGTTCCTAGAGCTTGCGGTGCGCACCCGTCGCAATATCCTGATTTCGGGAGCAACCGGGTCGGGCAAGACTACTTTATCCAAGGCGTTGATTGCGGCGATCCCGGAGCACGAGCGGCTCATCACCATCGAAGACACCGCCGAGCTGGTCATCCCACATCAAAATTGCGTCCGGCTGCTCTATGCCAAGGATGGGCAGGGTGTGGCCAAGATCGGCCCCCGCGAACTCCTGGAATCGTCCTTGCGCATGCGGCCTGACCGCATTCTGCTGCAGGAGCTGCGCGACGGCACCGCCTTCTTTTATCTCAGGAATGTGAATTCGGGGCACCCAGGATCGATCACGACGGTTCACGCCGACAGCGCTCGCCTTGCCTTCGAACAGATGACCTTGCTGGCCAAAGAGAGTGCGGAGGGACGTGACCTCCACCGCGACGATATCCGTTCGCTTTTGCTGCATCTGGTCGACGTGGTGGTGCAGATGCAGAAGCGTAACGGCCGCTACCGCATCTCGGAAATCTACTATGACCCCGTTCGCAAACGCGACCACGCCCGTTAAGACCGGCCTCGGCACGGCGCTGGCGCTCGCGGCCGGCGCCGTTTTCCTGCTGGTCGCCTCGAACGTTCTGCTGCTCGGGCTCAGACTCCACGATGGCGGCTTCCACTGGTCGGAGATCGCCACAGGCTGGCCGCGTTATGGCACGGATCCGCGCTTCGACCGTTGGCTGACGCTGTCGACCCTCGCTGGCTTGATTGCAGTCTTTGGCCTGCTCGGCGCCATCCTCCGGCACCGTCCGGTTCCCCTTCACGGCAAAGCCCGTTTCGCATCCGAGCGCGAGATCAGGGCTGCCGGCCTGCGATCCAAAGAGGGTCTACTGCTCGGCCGCAAGGATGGAAAAATGCTCTGCTTCGGCGGATCGGAGCACGTCCTCCTTTATGCCCCAACGCGCGCGGGGAAGGGGGTCGGCTATGTCATTCCGAACTTGCTCAATTGGCCGGATTCGGTTGTTGCGCTGGATGTGAAGAAGGAGAACTGGGATCGCTCGGCCGGCTTTCGCGCTAGCCACGGGCAGGAGGTCCATTTGTTCGATCCGCTCGACGAGAACGGTCGTACTGCGCGTTACAATCCGCTGGGATATGTGCGCAGCGATCCCGCCGACCTGTATGACGACCTACAGCGCATTGCGGTGATGCTGTTTCCGGCCGAGAGCCGCGGGGACCCGTTCTGGTTTGAGGCCGCTCGTTCATCCTTTGTGGCGATCGGCGGGTACGTCGCGGAAACGCCGGGCTTGCCATTGACGATCGGCGAGATCCTGCGCCAGCTGTCGGCGACCCAGGATCTGAAAGCCCACTTCGACAAGATCATCGCCGACCGTAAGGCGGGTCTTTCACCGCTCTCGCGGTACTGCATCACAGCGCTGAACGACTTCCTTGCTGCCTCAGAGAACACCTTGAACTCGGTCCGCAAGACCGTGACGGCACGGCTCGGCCTCTGGCTCAATCCCCGCATCGATGCCGCAACCTCGACCAATGATTTTGACCTGCGGAAGCTTCGCCAAGAGCCCATGTCGATCTACCTTGGGGTGACACCTGACAATCTCGACCGCATGGCGCCGCTCTTAAACCTGTTCTTTCAGCAGGTGGTCGATCTCAATACTCGGGAGCTGCCAGAACAAAACCCCAAACTCAATCGCAAGGTACTGCTGCTGATGGACGAATTTCCGGCGCTCGGCAATGTCAATGTGCTGGCAAAATCGGTCGCCTTCATCGCCGGCTACGGCATCCGCCTTCTCACTGTCGTCCAGAGCCCGGCGCAGCTGCGCGCCATCTACGGGATCGACGCAGCCCGCAACTTCATGACTAACCACGCAGTCGAGGTCGTGTTTGCCCCGAAAGAGCAGGACGTGGCGAATGAGCTCTCGGAGCGCATCGGCTACGAGACCGTGAACGCCCGCAGCCGCAGCGGACCAAAAGGGCTCGCGATGCGTGCAATCAGCGAAACAGTGTCCCAGCACCGGCGCGCCCTCATGCTGCCACAAGAACTCAAGCTTCTTCCGAAGTCCAAGGCCTTCATTCTTGGCACCGGCATTCCGCCAATCATCGCCGATAAGATCATCTACTACGAGGACAAGTCTTTTCTGAAGCGATTGCTGCCGGCGCCTGTCCCCAAGATGCCCAAAGCGCGTTCAAATGCACTGCTCGACGCCGAAATCAAGGAGTTGCGCTCCGAGATCGCCGAGCTGCGTGCGGTATTCCGAGCACGACCCATGACCGACGAGGAGGTGGCCGATCCCTCCACGATTCCTGCAGGCGCCAGTTTTGATTTCGGTGACGTGGATGTGGACCTCGAAGGCCTTTCCGAAGACGACATGAAGGCCTGGGTTCTGAATTATATCGACGCCCAGGCCATCCCGCCGGCGCGACGGCCCGGCCGCAAGCGGAGCGAACAGCAGCATGAGCGACACACATGATGATAGCAACGAGTTCAGCCTCGAACGGCACCGCCGCGCCGCGGATTCTTCGAACAGAGACAAGAGGGGCGATGACTCCGGAAGCAAGGCCGCCACTGACAAGTCTTCCTCCACGGAAGGTCTCGACAATGCTCTCCCCGATCGCATCCGCCGCAAATATTACGTGGTGGCCAGTCAAACCGAAAAGGATGGATCCGCCCGGGAAGCGCGGCTCTATGCCGATGAGCGGAAAGAGTACCTCGCGTTCAAGGCCACTGACGATCGCCTGGTCACCCGCCTAGCTGCCATTGAGGTGATCCGCGATATGGTCAGCGTGGCACAACATCGCCAGTGGGAGGCGCTTCACGTCCGTGGTTCTGTCGAGTTTAGACGCGAGGCTTGGCTGGAGGCTGCCGCACGCGGGATCGACGTGAAGGGCTATCAGCCAAACGAGCTTGACAGCCAGGCGCTCGCTGACCGACGAGTCGCATGGGATCGAGCCCACCCCCGGACCAACGACGTAGGGGTCCGCTCGACCTCCGACAGGTCAACCAAGGCGGATAGGCTCGATTACGACAAGGGCGTTTCCGGACGTCTGATGGAGGTCGGTATTGGCCCCTACCGCAACCGACCCGACGCGGAGCCGTCAACCTATGTAGCCATCGAACTGGGCGATGGCCGGCGACATCAGGTGTGGGGCGTCGGCGTTGTAACTGATGTCGCAGATAGTGGCGCCAGGCCTGGCGACCGCATCTCTCTGCGCAGGGATGGCGTCGAACCCATCATCAGGACGATCAACTCCATAGACACCGCCACAGGAAACGCTGGCATTGAACGGCGCCAGATGTGGCGCAACAGGTGGAGTGTAACGGTGGAGGCGCGCCGTGCAGACCGACCGGCTGCCTCGCATGATTCCGACCTGCTCGCGGCCCGATCCCAGATTGTCGTCATCAACAAGCTTGTCGAACGCGCTCTGCCGAACGATGAGAATGCTCGCCAGAGCATTCTGGCTTTCGCCAAGGAGCGCATCGCCCAACGCCTCGAGCAGGGGCACTCGTTTGCGCGAGCAACCGTCATGGAGCCCGTTGGAGAGCGGCAGCAATCGGGGCGCAACAAAGAAGAGGTCCGGCAAAGCCGGGGCGGCGAACGAGTGAGGCTGCAAGAGCGAGAGCGCTGAATGCGCGAGTTCATGCAATCAATCTTTCGACTTTGTATCACGTCACGTCGTCGCGCGGATTCACAATCTGACATTTCGAAGATAATTCATCGGACGCAATGATTCCGCGCACCGCAGACTCCGACTGACCCTCGGGAATTGCCGAACCGTCGAGAACCCGCACTGACCAGGGAGGCCCAGGCAATTGGGCTCGCCGATAGGCCTGGCCAAGCCAGACGAGATTTTGCTCAGCCGCACACGAGCCTCGCCGAGAGTCACCTGTGGCGTGGGCGTCGTCATTACGGCAAGATGCTCATCGGCCTTTGGACAAATCACGCGAAAGCAGGTCGCGGATGACATTCAGATCTGTAAGATACAAACTGACCGACGTGGGGGGGTGACTACCAGAAAGCCGTTTTTGCAAGCAGGCCCTTTGCCTTTGTGCCTTTCCTACACAGCTTTTGTCGGTCGAACGGATAACCGAGACCGCGAGATACCACCAGCTTGATGAAGCGCATGTGACAGCGGCTCCCGCAACCGCTTTCGTTATATCAACTCACCATCTCGGTCTAACCGCCCGGGGCGGACTTTTTTTTAAGGATAGGGGGTTGACGACGGTCAGCTCGGCCAAGTTTGGCATTGCCAAGTCCAATCGGCACATGAGATCGTCGAGTCCAAGTCGGTCCATTTTTGCATCGCGAACGCTGATAGTGCGAGTTTCATTGAGCATCTCATATCGCAGTCAACCATCCCGCATCATTGGATCGTTGGGTTCGTCTCAGGTGAGCGCAGCCCTTAGTTCAGCAATCAGTTTCCCGCACGCGGGTAGGTGGCGTTCCTCCACATCCAAAATACAGAGAAATCCTCGCTTCTTGGCTGCCGCTATGGCAGCTGGAGTTTGAGAGTCCGGACCGGCCGCCTCGGAAACAATATCGATCAGACGGTCCATGGCATGCAGGCGGCCGAGTAGGTAATCGTTCTCACGGTAAGCCCGCGACAGGAACGCTGCAGATTGACTAAAGCCAGTTCCCCTTAGCCGGAATGTACCAAGTCTGTTGATGCCGACAGCGTCCTGTGCGGCGATGCGATCAATCCGGATCTCATTGAACTCCCCAACTTCGCGCCACGGCATGACCGGAAACGTCACAATATCCCAGAAGGGAAACCCGAGGTAATTCACCAGGACCTCATGCGCTGCACGCGGTGGCCACCGCTCGGTTTCGGCAAGGAGAACGTCGAGGTCCGAGGTAGTGGATTTGAGGTCCACGTCCGAGCCCAAGTGCTCGATGAGGAGATCAATCCGATCCTTATGTCGCGTCACAAACGACTGCGCAAATTTGGATATCTCTTTGACTTCAGCCGGAGATGGACCTGCCCGAAAGATGTCTTCGACCAGATTGCGCGTGGTCGCGCTGACGCTGGCTTCCGTCTCTCTCCGCTCCAGCGCCTCGGCACACTCGTAATACTTACGTTTCAAGCGGTCGACGCTGGCGGCGTCTAGCCCATCGAACTCTTGTGAACCGAGCATTTGGGAAAGGCGATTTTGACCTTCAATCAAAAACCGTAGCCTGCGCTTTCGATAACTTATGTCAAATGTAAGCAAAAACGCGATCCACTTCGGGATGATCTCACCGCCTGTAACTCCACGCACAGACGAACTGTCTGCGGGCTCGTATATTACACCAGCGCGGATCGCCCAGGCGTCTATGATCTCCGTGATCGACCGTGCAAACGGCGATTCCATACGAACGCCGCGTATCTCCATTATCATTCGGCTGATGAAATCTCGCACCGAGGCGAGCTTCAGACGCACATAGGCATCGTATGCGAAGCCCGCGTCGCGAGCGGCCCTCTCGTTTGCCTGCTCGCGCCAACCGCGAATCTGAGCCGCGCTGTCCGACCCCTCGCAGTCGAAGGCCTCGACTTCCTCCACAACTCGCCGGATATGAGGACGAGCGCTATCCACGATCGATCTGAGCCGCCGCACTTGTTCGTTGAAGTCGGCTATCCAGCCAAGCTCGTCGGTTACAGGTTGGGACAACGGAATCTCGGACATCGCGCCTTTCAATGTCGAGAAAAACCCCGGCAGGCCGTGATGGGCAGCTAAGCCCGTTGGTGTGGGATTGGGATCAACGTAAACGACCCGTCGATCTACCTCACGATAAGCGGCGCGGCCTCGGATGGCGCTGACCGCCTGGCGAAACGGATGGCTGCTCAAGACGCTGCCATCGATGAAGGGCACGGACGCAGCGTCAACATTCATCTGCGCATAATTTTCGAAGTTTCTGACCATAAAATCCGCGCGGTGCGGCCAAATAATAGAGCGGTCTCTGAGTAGCTGATCGACCTCCAGAATGCGCGCCGGCGGGAAGGCTCCTGGAATTGATGATGTTGCGCGCGCGGCGAAAGCTAGTGCGGGCGCATTCGTCATGTCAAAATCGCTCTTGATAGCTCCGCTTGCGCTCCGCCGATATTTGAAATGAAGCTGGTGACGGTGATCGCGCTCATGGATGATCGGCGGACTGTGAATCGGCATGCTTCGTTGATGACCGTTGAAATCAGTCAAGGTCACGAATAAGTCGAGACCCTGACCTGGAGGAAGCAGAGACGACGTCTCCTCCCGTGGCCTTCCCATCGCCGCCACCGCGTCGTACATCAGAGCCGTCATCTTCGGACCATCAAACGGCGGTTCGAACCAGCGAGACCGCATGAACAGCGACAGCTTGGAACGCACCTCCGGGTCTCTAACGAGCCCCTTTCCAATTAGACCCGCTGCCCAGAAAAGCGGCCGAAGAACCCATTTGCTGAATCTACTTGCCTTTGCTTCGGATGCCAGGAGTTCAGTTATATCGGCATTCTCAAGCCAGAGGTCGCGCAATCTCCCCAGGGGCAGGTCATGGCTCAGTGCACGTGCCAGCATGACCCCGTTGATTCCCCCCGCAGAGGCACCAGCAACTATGTCAACCACGACTCGCAGGTCGACCGTTCGACCGACGTCGCGCAGAAGGTCGAAATAGATCCTTTCGGTATCAAATTCGGGGTCGGAGGCATCGCGGACATCTGCGAATGCGACGCTCGAGCGCTTCTTCCGGTTGGCAACGGAATGAAGAGCGCTCGAAGCCCTGGCGAGCTTCAGAACCTCCTTGGTGATCCCATGCATATAGATAGCGAGCGAGGCACCGCCAAAGCAAACAAGCGCTATGCGGAGTTCTTTTTCGCGCAAACTCTTTTCCGATCTTGAAAGTATCGATACCCTTCACAATAGCTGCCTAGCGACACAGAGGTAAGGTTTTTTCCACAACTGGCGCACACTTAAGCCTTGCGTCGGGAAATCCGGGGCAGCTCTTAACCGACTTTCGTCGGCAACATCCTCCCGGGCAGGCACGAATGCGGCTCGCAATCCTACACTGGCCGTCGCGCCATGAAACTTGCCCCCTCAGGAGTCATGAGGAATTGCCCCTCATTGGACAGCCGACGAGCGAATTGACGATGAAACGAATCACGGAAGGCTCGTCGGGCGCCGAATGAGGTGGCAGAGATGTTACGGCGGAGAGCGAGCTGGGGTCTGAAGCGGATTGCGCCATAGCTGGCAGAGGAGCTCATTTGGGCGAGATTCAGCCGGCCCTTAACAAGGTCCATCTCTCGAACAGGCTGGCGCTCGTCAACCGGATGGTGATCGCTTGAGTGGTTTAGCCCGGGACGTCCGGGAGCCGATCGGATCGCGATTGGGGCCGGTGCCGGTCAAAGTATGCGCGAAATCGCCTGAATGCCTTTCATTCCGCTCCCGAACCGCGCGATTGCCTCCCTGTGCCTTTCAAACTCGCCGTAAGGCAAGAAGCGTACCTGCAAATCCGCTACGCGACTGAAAGCGGGGCGGCGAAGTTGTGCCCGAACCTCCTCTTCACGCGCATCGGGGGCAACCAGAAAGAGACCGCCCGTCGCGTGCAGGTCGCTGCTTAAGGCGAGATCCAGCATGCGAACGATCCCCGAGTAGATAGAGGTCGTGTGTTCGACCTCGAAAGCGGCCGTCACGCGCGTGCCATCCGAGTTGATCCAAAGGACGTCGATGAGTCGGATCGAGTCCGCCCCCGACAAGCTTTCGATCGACGGCGAAAGGCACTCCAGGCAGCCAGCGGCCAGCATGCCACCATTGTGGGTGCGCCCACGATCGTTTGAGGCAACCCAGACCTTGTAGCCGAGCGCTAGCCCCAAATCCCTGAGCCACGCCTGAATTTCCGTGTGCGTGCGATCGCCTTCTCGGGCGGCGGCGATCGATCCCTGTAGTCTCTTGGCTGTATCCCGTGCCTTCGACAATTCTGCGAACCACGCATCGCGCGCCGCATCTCCTTCGGCCACCGGCGGCGCGGAGTAACGTCCCATACCGATATCGAAGAGGAAGCCCGCGATTGCCCCGAGATCGTTCGACAGGAGATCGCGGTGGGTCTGGTTCAGCCGCAACATGCCGGCTCGCATCGCCAGATACTGATCCCAGCGTCCGAGCTTGACCTTCGAACCGGTGACAGCATTGAAGCCATTGACGATGGCGGTGTTGAACGGCGACATCAGGGTAGGGTGCAGGAAGTAAAGCAGATTTGCGACCGCCGGACCGAGCCCTTTGATGGCCAACCGATCGATTGTCTCGATTCCCTCGATCAACTCCTGTTCGGTGCTGCAACACGAGCAGTGATGGAGCAGTCGACCGAAGGCCCGCTGGTTCTGCGCATCCTCATAGATATCCGGAATGCGCAGCTTAGGCTTCCAAAGGAAGGCATGATCGGCGCCTTTGAATATTTGCCGCTGCTCCGCAATGGAGCCTACGATCGTTTCCAGCGAGGAGCCCCTGTAGACGTTGCCGAAAGTTCCGGCCTCGATCTCCTCGACCACCTGCGCAATGCCCCGCCGGATCGATCGAAAATTCTTGAGTCGCTCGTCCCAGAGAAACCAACTTCGATAGGTTGATTCCGGATCATCACGCCAACGTTCAATCAATACGCGCAGGAGATCAGCCACCCCACTCTCCCTTGGACATTTCTTGCCTGTCTAAGTCGATCACCAATCAATTCGCGAATAGACAAGATCATCGGTGGGCTTAGGCCTTGTCAAGTCGCCTCCGCTGCCTGGCTCTTTGATTGCCCGGTGCTCACCAACTCTAAGAGGAACAATGCCGACGGGAACGATGTCAATCAGCGCTTCGGAGCCGCCGTGATTGCCCTACCGTATGATTGTTTTCTGATTGTCTGGTTCGTGCTCGCGCTGGCATCTACGGCCTATGTGCCTACGACCAGTTCGCGGGGAATCCCGGCCCGACAGTTATGAAGTGGGGCTTATCCTGGTCACGCTCTACATGGGCCGCTCGGGTTCTTGCTGTACGTCCTCGCCGACAAAGATCCACGGAACGAGACTTTCTTCGAGCAAACTTGCAGGGCTGGCTAGTTTCAGATTCGGACAGTTCGTAGTCGCAGCGCATTGCCCACCACGCTGACCGAGGAGAGCGCCATCGCGGCCGCGGCGACGATCGGTGTCAGCAGAAGACCGAACGTCGGGTAGAGCACCCCGGCTGCGATCGGAATTCCCGCCGCGTTGTAGACGAAGGCGAAGAACAGGTTCTGGCGGATGTTGCGCATCGTGGCGCGCGAGAGACGCCGTGCACGCACAATCCCGTTCAGATCGCCCTTCAGGAGCGTCACTCCTGCGCTCTCCATCGCCACGTCCGTCCCTGTGCCCATCGCCACTCCGACTTCGGCGGCGGCCAGCGCCGGCGCGTCGTTCACCCCGTCTCCGGCCATGGCGACCTTCCGGCCTTCCTTCTGTAGCCTGGCGACGACTGCGCTCTTCTGATCCGGCAGGACTTCAGCTTCGACGTCGCCGATGCCCAGCCTGCGTGCGACCGCCTGAGCCGTGGTGCGGTTATCGCCGGTGAGCATGATGACCCTGACGCCTTCGGCCCCAAGGTCCCGCAGCGCCTCCGGTGTGGACTGCTTAACCGGGTCGGCGATGGCGAGGATGCCGGCGAGCTTGCCGTCCACGGCCATGTTGATGACGGTGGCGCCTTCGCCGCGCTGACGCTCGGCTTCGGCTTCTATGGCGGAAGTATCCACTCCCTGCGAGCGCATGAAGCTGGCGTTACCGAGCAGAACTTTCTTGCCATTGACAGCTCCCAGCGCGCCCTTTCCGACGGGCGAGTCGAAGTCCTGGACGTCAGTTATCTGGATGCCTCGCTCCTTCGCTTCGTTCACGATCGCGTCCGCAAGTGGGTGCTCGCTCGCGCGTTCCACGCTGGCCGCGAGCTGCAGCACTTCGGCCTCCGAGTAGTTGCCAGCGGGCACGATAGCCACGACCTTCGGCTTGCCCTCCGTGAGGGTGCCTGTCTTGTCCACCACGATGGTGTCGATGCGCTCCATGCGCTCCAGCGCTTCGGCGTTCTTGATCAGGACGCCCATGTGAGCGCCGCGCCCGACACCGACCATGATCGACATCGGAGTGGCCAAACCGAGAGCACAGGGGCAGGCGATGATTAGGACGCTGACTGCGGCGACGAGGCCGAAGGCGAAGCGGGGCTCCGGACCGTAGACCGCCCAGGCGGCAAAGGCCGCGATAGCAACGACGATGACGGCCGGGACGAACCAGCCTGCAACCTGGTCGGCCAAGCGCTGGATGGGAGCGCGGGAGCGCTGGGCCTGCGCAACCATCTGAACGATCTGAGACAGCATGGTGTCGCTGCCGACCTTTTCGGCGCGCATGACGAAGCCGCCGGAACGATTCAGCGTGCCGGCGATCACCTTGCCGCCGACCTCCTTGGTGACGGGCATCGATTCGCCGGTAACCATCGACTCGTCGAGCGAGGATCTGCCTTCGACGATCTCACCGTCGACCGGCACCTTCTCGCCCGGCCGCACGCGAAGGCGATCACCTGGCTGCAACACCGCAATCTGGACCTCCTCCTCGTCCATGCCGTCAGAGCGAATACGACGGGCTGTCCTCGGCGCGAGGTCGAGAAGAGCCTTGATCGCGCCTGAAGTCGCTTCGCGGGCCCGCAGTTCGAGCACCTGGCCAAGCAGGACCAGCACGGTAATGACCGCAGCCGCCTCGAAGTAGACGGCTACCGCTCCATCCTGCCCTCTGAACGTGGCCGGAAAGACACCCGGGACAACGGTGGCGGCGACGCTGTAGACCCACGCGACCCCGATGCCCATCGCGATCAGCGTGAACATGTTCAGATTGCGTGTCAGGACCGATTGCCAGCCGCGCACGAAGAACGGCCAGCCCGCCCAAAGCACCGCCGGCGTTGCAAGGACCAACTGGATCCAGTTGGAAAGCGTCTGATCGATCCAGCCATGGCCGCCGATGAGGTGACCGCCCATCTCAAGGATTACAACAGGGACCGAGAGGGCGAGGCCCACCCAAAAGCGCCGGGTCATGTCGATCAGCTCGGGGTTCGGACCGGTTTCCGCGTTTGCCAGCTCGGGTTCGAGCGCCATGCCGCAGATAGGGCAGTTGCCCGGCCCGAACTGGCGTATCTGCGGATGCATCGGGCATGTGTAGATTGTGCCTTCCGGCGCGTCGGGAGGGGTCGCTTGCTGCGTCTCGCGGTGAACGTACGTCGCCGGATCTTCCGCGAATTTCGCCCGGCAGCGCTCCGAACAGAAGTAGAAGGTCTGTCCGTCGTGCTCGATCTTGTGACGAGCCGTGGCGGGATCGACCAACATCCCGCAGACAGGATCCACGGTCGGGCCTTGCGCTGGATCGTGACGATGGTGATCTGCGGACTCCTGGGAGGTGGAGTGAGACTGTCCGCAGCAGCTTCCGCGCGCTTTTTCCAAACCTGAGGCGTCCTGCTCAAACATCATCATCTACTCCATCTCTTGCGGAATGTACCCGTGGGGGGTACGTACGGCTCATGATGAACGACATCAAGGCTTCTTGTCAGAAACGCCTGAACCGCATCGAAGGCCAAGTTCACGGGCTCGCGAAAGATGGTCGACGAGGACAGATACTGCATCGATATCGTTACCCAGATCTCAGCCGTGCGTTCCTCGCTTCGTCGTGTAGAAGAAGAAATCCTGAAGGATCACGTCGCCCACTGCGTGGAACACGCCATCCGCAGCGGCGACAAGCCGATCAGCGCCGAAGATCGCGGAACTGATGGAAGTCGTCGGCCGGGCGGATAGTAAACGAGCGACGGTCACGAATGCTTGATCCCGGATCAAAGACGCCCATCGGACCTGGACTATGTTATTTAATGAAATACCTGCCGCCGCAGTGGGATCCGCAGGCCGCGAATGCCGCTAGACAAGCAACTCGGTTGGTTCCTGCCATTTTGGCATTCGTGGATCGCCTCCTTGGGCGAAAAGCTGCCGGTCGGCGCGTTGAGTTGGAGCCGGGTTATGTTCAAGCACACAGTCAGAACTCTGTTGCTGGCACTGCCATTGGCAACAGCAACGGCAAGTGCTTACGCAGGTGTCACCATTTCGGATAGGCGGTATTGGCCAAACGAGGCGAGGCAGAGCGCGCATGAGCTGTCGGTTCCGCAGGACGGCGGGAGTTCTGCGTTCGCTTTAATTCCTATGGCGCCGCCGGGCTACTCCTTCGCGCCATCTCCGAGCAGGCGGGTCTGGAGATATCAACGAGCCAGAAATTCCCGATGATGTAGCTGCATGTTCGACGCGAGGCGGGCGACCGGAAACTCTCTTTTCGGGACAACGGAAGCCCGTAGGTGGGCGGATCGTTCCTCTCGGTTCGCGCCTTTGATATCGATCAAGACTTCCGCTGCAGCATACTGTTTACTGTTTACGTAGCAGGAGTTTACGATGTCGCTGCAGGAGCGTTCCGATCACCAGGCACAGCCGCCGAAGGGTTTGTCACTTCAATCGCGCGCCGGACTGGTTGTGATCGGATTTTTGATCGTCGCAGGTGTCCTGCTGTTCACCGAACACCGCGCACACGTGCTCGGGCTTCTGATTTGGCTCCCCTTGCTGGCTTGTCCGCTGATGCACGTTTTCGTGCACGGTGGGCACGGCCATGACGGCACTGACAGTCAGCAGGACAATCGGAGAGCGTCATGAACGAGGCCACGCCTGCCTACGGCCTATGGAGCCTTGTGATCGTCAATTCGGCGATCTTCATCTTCTTTGCTTACACGTTCTTCAAACCACGGACACCTCGGGATTGTCGCTCATTCAGCGCATTCAGCGCGTTTCTGGTGGCACTGTTCGCGGAAATGTATGGATTCCCGCTGACCATCTACTTCCTGTCCGGCTGGCTGCAGTCGCGGTTTCCCGACGTGGATTGGTTTTCGCACGATGCGGGTCACCTCCTGGAAATGATGTTTGGCTGGAAGGCCAATCCGCACGCCGGTCCATTTCACATCTTAAGCTTCGTCTTCATCGGCGGCGGCTTCATCCTGATTTCTGCAGCGTGGAAGGTCCTTTATGATGTGCAGCAATCGCGGTCGCTCGCAACGACGGGACCCTACAGCTATGTCCGGCACCCGCAGTATGTCGGCTTCATCATGGTCATGTGCGGCTTCCTGTTGCAGTGGCCGACGATCCTCACGCTCGCTATGTTTCCGGTCTTGACAATGATGTATGTCAAGCTTGCGTGGGCCGAAGAGCAGGATGCCAGAGCGGCATTTGGCGAGGCATACGCAAGATATGCGGCCAAGGTGCCCGGATTCATTCCGAAGCTCAGCCGCATCCTGGGCCAATCGGCTGGCGGTTTTCCGCCACGGCTGATAAAATAATCCGAGAGAGCCAGATCAAGTCATGAAGCAAGTCCGGTATGGCAATATCAAATTTGCCCTCGGCGCGGCAATGCTCGTCGCAGCAGTGGCTGTGTTGTGGATGATGTCCTCCGCCGGACCGCCGCGATCTGTTAAGGTGGAGGTCACCGAGCCCGAGCTGTCCGCATTGGCCACAAAGGGCAAACCCTTATTCGAGGCCAATTGTGCAACTTGTCATGGAATGAGGGCCTCGGGGACGGAGAAGGGTCCACCCCTTGTTCATGACATCTACAATCCCGGGCACCATGCGGATCCCGCATTTTTTTCGGCAGCCAAGTTCGGCGTGAGGCAGCATCACTGGCCCTATGGAAACATGCCGCCGCAACCCCAGGTCCGTGAGGATCAGGTGGCGGCCATCGTGCGATACGTTCGAGAGCTCCAGATCGCAAACGGCATCAAATATCGGTCGCATCACATGTAAGGCACCAGCTGCAGGTTCGATTTCAAGTGACCAAGTCGAAGAGAGCCGGTTGAAGCTTCGGGATTTCTACAAGCTGTCCTGGTTCGATCTTGCTTTACCACAATACGCGAACGCCGCCCGCAACAAACAGGCTGCCGACAGCCTCTCCGTTGGCCCTCGCAATACCGGCTGTTTCTCCGAGCTTGCGGTCCCATACGACGCCGATATAGGGGGCGACGTTGCGAGTAACTTCATAGCGTAGCCGAGCACCCAGCTCGACATCGGTGAATCCACTGCCGAGATTGAGATCGGAGACGCGCTGCGCCTGCAGCTTGAGGTCTATGCGAGGCTGCAGAATAAGCCTGTTGGTAATCAGAACATCGTGAAAGGCGGTGAGCGCGGCTGAGACCTCGCCCTTCTGGCTGATGTAGAGGTCGGCGTCGATCTCGATGAAGAATGGGACCAATCCTTCGACGCCTATGGTGGCATAGGTGCGGTTGGACTTGGCCGAAAAGTCCTGGCGAATGCCGAATTGTGCATCAAAATAATAGCTGATGAGGCGCGAATAGAGTAGCTGCACTTGTCCTTCTTCGAGCTTTCTCGTTTTGCCGTCATAGAAGCCTTCCGACTTCAGGAAGAACTTGTCGTAGTCCCCCCCGACGAAGGCTTCCATGTCCCATCGAGCGTTCGACCCGGGCCCGTTCCATTCCAGCTTCTCGAACCGCATGCTGCCGAATGGCTGCTGATCTGGGAACATTGGCTGATAGTAGGGGACGGGTGGGACGCTCAGGTCAGAATAGTTCGGCTTTAGCGAGTTGGTTGATGACTGCGCTGAGGCGATCGACAGCGTCGCAAGAATAAGACCTCCGCTTGCGACCAAGGTGGAAAGCAATTTTTGCATTCCGTCCTCCTATTTTGCGGCCGAGGCCGTCTCGCGCACGACCTCGATCTTGCGCATCATGCCGGTTTCCATGTGGTAGAGCTGATGACAGTGGAAGGCCCAAGGCCCTTCGGCATCGGCCGGAACATCGACGTCGACAGTCGCGCCTGGCTTGATGTTGACCGTGTGCTTTTTTGGGCTTCGCGCGCCATTGCCGACGTCAGGCAGAAACCAGGTGCCGTGAATATGCATCGGGTGGTTCATCATGGTTTCGTTGATGAACCGGAATCGGACACGCTCGCCGTAGCGCAGCACGATGGGCTGTGCCTCGCTAAACTTGCGGCCGTTAATCGACCAGAAGTAGCGCTGCATGTTTCCGGTGAGACGGATTTCGATGATACGGTCGTAGCGCTTGTATGGGTAGGGATCGATCGCCTTGAGATCGCGATAGGAAAGAACTCTGGTGCCTGGAGGCGCGCCGGTATCGTTGGTCAGTGGATCGGGGTCCATGTTGACCGAGGTGACCGGGACGCTGGCCATGTCCTCGCCGCCGCGCAAGGCATCGGCCTGCGGCCCAGTCTGAAGCCCAGTAGATGGCATCGACGCTGGCGACATCCGAGATCTTCGGCTTGCGCCCTGCGAACCGCCTTTCATCGCTCCATGATCCATTCCCGACATTTGTGCCAGCGCCTCGCTGGTACTTTGCGTAGGCGCTGAACTCATTCCGGGCATCTTGCCGTGGTCCATGCCCGGCACGGTTGGCGATTTCGCTGGCTTGCTGGGCTTGGATCGCGGGGCGCTCGCCGCGTGGCCAGTGTGCTGGGCGCTACCGGAGCTCGTCGGGACGCCCTTCGGCATTCCTTTCATTCCTTGCATGCCGCTCATCCCGCCACCGGAGGACATGCCCCCCATGCCAATTTCCATAGCGACAGGATCTTCCGGTGCGACATGGCCTGGCAAATCCTGCTCGGGCTGCCGCGTGCCGCGATCCTGTCCTTTGGGTCCCAAATTCATGCCCATCTCGGCCATGGACACCAGGGGTCTAAGCCGGTGCGGCGGCAGGCCGCCGATCATGCCGGGGCGCGGCGCCAGGGTGGCCCGCGCGAACCCGGTGCGGTCCATCGGTTCGCCCACGATGGTGTAAGCGCGGTCTTCCGTCGGCTGGACGATCACGTCGTAAGTTTCGGCATTGCCGAAGCGAAACTCATCGACGCGCACGGGTTCGACGTTGTTTCCGTCGGCGGCGACCACTGTCATCTTCAGGCCGGGAATGCGGACGTCGAAGTAGGTCATCGCCGAGGCATTGATGAAGCGCAAACGGATGCGTTCGCCGGGGCGGAACAGAGCCGTGAAATTCTGCTCGGGCGTTCGGCCGTTGACCAGGAAAGTATAGGCCGACACGTCCGAGATGTCGGTCGGATCCATTCGCATCATGGACCAGGCGATGCGGTCGTTGATGATAGCTTTGCTTGCCTGCTCGTCCGGCGCCTGCGAAAGCTCCTGGAACAGACTGACCAGAGTGCGCCGGTTGAAATTGTACCAGCTGCTATCGATCTTCAAGTTATGGATCACGCGACTGGCCTCGTCGGTCCAATCCGACATCATGATGATGTAGTCACGGTCGTACCGGTAAGGGTCCGGCTGCCGAGGCTCGATAATGATCGGCGCGTAAATCCCGAGTTGCTCCTGCTCGCCGGAGGAGTGGCTATGGTACCAGTACGTTCCCGATTGTTTCACCTTGAAGCGATAGGTGAATGTCGTCCCCGGCTGGATGCCATTGCCGTAACCGGGCGAGATGCCGGGCACGCCATCCATCTCCGGCGGAACGATTAAGCCATGCCAATGAATGGATGCGGGTTCGTCGAGCTGGTTCGTTACATTGATCGTGACATTCTCGCCCTCCTTGAAACGCAGCAGCGGTCCTGGCAGCTGACCATTGATCAACATCGCCGCGGCCGGACGGCCGGTAATGTTTACCGCGCGACGCTCAAGGACCAGATTGTAGGTCCCAGCCCTCGCCTGCACGCCCGATATCGTGAGAATGACGCCTAGCAGGAATAGGCGAAGCGGCAAGCGATGAAGCAACGACTGCATGGGGGTCTCCCGGAAACTCGGAGCGGTTCGTATCCTTCTCCAGACTTGCACACCCGGTTCGTTGTACAAGCTGCGCGGATTAATATTCCGACACTGTGACCAGCGCGCCATACTTCAGGCTGAGGTCATGGCTAATTCATAGATGTGTGCCGAAGCGTTGCAAGCACATCTGCGTCAACCCGCATGGGCATCGGCCGAAGATCACTTTCCGCCAGCATCTGCGGCGCAAGCTTTTTTGGCCACTTCCTAGACGGCATCCAGCCTACGACACGAGCTGAGAGCAGAACTTTAGCCCGTCCTCAAGTTCGATTTCCGGCGGCCTCTCGGATTGCGGTCGCGAGACGACGTAGGCGGGCTTCTGGGTCGGATTTTCGACGCAGAGGACCTCGACCGAACGCCCTTTCTGGTACACCTGCCAGTTGGCCTTGTACGTGGTCTCTGGCGCGATCAGGACGCAGATCGCTTGTCCAAGCGCGCAAAGCTGCGGCAATGCGGGCCCCATTTTCCCTCCCATGTTTCCGCCGACGAGACGGCGGTTCGCTTGAACGTTGATGATAGTATTGGAACTCGCGGCGATTCTTGTTTTTTCTCCAGACTTGCACACTCTTATGGTTTGGCCCGCGTACCGACTTCACGCCGCGGTCAGGGTTGAATCATAGATGCTTGCATAATCCGCTGCGGCATCATTCCAGCCGGTGGGGCGCGCCATCGCGGCCCTGCGCATCGTGCGCAGACGCGAAGGTGAATGATAAACGTCGAGAGAGCGGTAGATCGCTCCGAGGAGGCCGCCGAGCGAGAACTCACGGAACAACAGACCGGTGACACCGTCTTGAATGGTATCGGCAAGCCCGCCGGTTCGATGTGCAACAGGCAATGAGCCGAAACGTTGCGCGTACATCTGGGTCAATCCGCATGGTTCAAAGCGCGAGGGCATCAGCAGAAAATCGCTTCCCGCCAGCATCTGACGCGCGGTCGTTTCCTCGTATCCGATCTTGATGCCGACCTTGCCGGGATGTTGCTTGGCCATCTGGCAAAGTGACTGTTCGAGTTCGCTTTCGCCTCTGCCGGTGACGACAATCTGACCGCCCTGTCGCACGATCGTTTCAATGGCTTCGATTGCAATGTCCAGGCCTTTCTGATGGACCAATCGCGAGACGATCGCAAACAGCGGGCCCCGCGACACCGCCAAGCCGAACGTTCTCCTTAGCGCTTGCGCGTTGGCGGCCTTTCCCTTCCAGTCATCCGGACTGAACGGTCGCGCCAGGTGCGGATCCGTCAGAGGGTCCCAGCTTTCGTCGATGCCGTTGATGATACCGGTCAAGCGCCCCTGATCGAGCTTTCCTCTGAGCAGCCCGTGCAAGCCGCAGCCATGCTCGGGTGTCACGATTTCCCGCGCATAGGTGGAACTCACGGTCGTAATGTGCGATGCGTAAAAAATCCCCGCTTTGAGGAAGGAAATGTCACCACAGAACTCGACCCCATTGATGTCGAATGCTGCGTGGGGAATGCCGAGCCGATCTAAGCGATGCCGCGCAAACAAGCCGCGATGCGCAAGATTGTGGATGGTCAGCACGCTCGGTATCGATCGGCCGCTCCAGGCCAGGTAGGCGGGCGCCAGCGCCGAGGTCCAGTCATTGAGATGCAGCAGGTCCGGTATCCAATTTGGATCACCTGTGCCGGACGCGATCTGTGCAGCGGCAAGACCGAGCCTGGCAAAACGAAGATCATTGTCCGTCCAGTCAATGCCCGTTGCGTCTCCATAGGGACCGCCGTCGCGCTCGAAAAGCTGCGGACAGAGCAGCACATAGACGGCAAGATGGTCGTCCGTGGTGCTGCGCGCAAGATCGCAGGCCGGGACGCCGCCGCGGGAAGGCAAATGACCGACGATTTCGACTGCCCGAAGTTGGCTCACGACATCGCTATACCCTGGGAGCAAGACGCGCACATCGCACTTATTTCGGAGCGTGCGGGGCAGCGCGGCGGATACTTCGCCAAGGCCGCCCACTTTTACGTAGTCGGCAAATTCGGAGGTGACGAACAGAATTTTCGGGCAACTGCGTGGAACCTGGTCGGCGCCGAGCGCAGCCCCACTTCCGGGTTTGATCGGCCGCTTATGCCGAGCCGAATCATGCGCCTTCCGCCGGTCTCCCATTCCGCTTCCCCCTTTGATGCCAAGGACCAACCATTCGATAGACGCTCGAACAGCGAAATCATTACAAGCCTCGGCGGCCATTTGTCGTTGAAGTGCCGTCACCTATTTGGAGGTTGTCACGCATTTGACCGCAGACTTTGTTTTAGATCAAACGTCTTTCACCAAGAGACAGCAACATGACGTGAGTATCAGGAGGACCAGACATGAGCCTTAGCCGTCGAAACAACCTGCTATCTGTCCCGACAATGTCGTACCGGGTCGCCGCAGTCGCCCTCATGGGCGTGCTGTCATCGCAGCTAGTCGTAACCTCTGTGCTCGCGGCATCACCGTCCGTTCGCATGGCGATGATGGACGACAAGGAAATGGGCTCGATGGGAGGCCAATCCAACAATTCGATGTCCGGCATGGGCGGAATGTCGGGAAGCCCGTCAGGGGGTATGGGGGGAATGTCCGGCGCTTCGTCCAGCGGCATGGGCGGCGGTTGCTGCATGGGATCGATGGGACAGGCGCCCGGATCTGGGTCGTCCAGTGCATCGGGCATGTTAATGCAAACCAGCCTACCGGGATTTCCCGGCTCATCTCATATTTATCACGTGGGTGCGACGGGATTTTACCTCGAATATGCCGACAAGCTCGGCCTTTCTACCCAGCAGAGGACCAGCCTCAACGAAATCAAGCAGCGCGCCCTCGTCGACCAGTCAAATCAGCAGCGGAAGATCGACGAAGCAGAGCAGGCCCTCTGGTTGCAAACGGCAGCAGACCAGCCAGATGCCACGTCGGTCGAGGCCAAAATCCGCGAGATCGAAAAGTTGAGGGCGGATCAAAGACTGAACTTCATTCGCAACGTGGGCGATGCCGCCAAAGTCCTGACCGACGATCAGCGCAAGATGGTGCTGGGAATGGCGCCGATGCCAGGCTCAGCGGCCGCACCTGCATCGGCGCCGAAGTCGATGAATATGGGTAAATAGACGATCGACAGCAATGGTAGGCGTTCAATGAAATCCAAGGAGGCTGAGCCGCTGTTTAGATGTGGTCTTTCAGGAGGATGTTTATCTGGTCTCTCCTCGGAACACTGAAGCGCCGTAACCTCAGCTTCCTGCAGAAGCATTGCCATACTCGCCTAGCCGGCAACAAGTGGCAGGAGCCGCGTGATGGCGTACCGTTGGTCAGAGACAAACCGGCACAACCGGCGGAACGTTGACACACCAATTGCCGCGAGAAGTTCCCTTCGAGTTGGAGGAGGCGTTCGATGTATCGTCGCGCGACTCTCCCCACGCGGATATAGCTCGTTCGAACGGTTCATTGACATGCCAGTCGGCATCGACCTCGACAAGGTCGAGGCGCAGTTCGCGAACGGCGTGCTGACCGTTGAGCTAGTGACGTGACGTCCGAGAATGTGACAACACACAAAGAGATCCCGATCGAGGACAGATACGCAGAACGAGGCCATCGGGCCAGACACTGGCGCCTCGAACGACACGAGAGTCAAAACATGACCACTGACAGTCTGGCCGAGCCAACACGCCGCGACTTCCTTTATGTTGCGACCGGGGCGGCTGCAGCTGTAGGCGCGGCGGCCGCTATGTGGCCTCTGATCAGCCAAATGAACCCCGATGCGTCAACGATTGCGGCGGCTGTTCCCATTGAAATCGATCTCGCGCCCATTGCCGAAGGCCAGATCATCAAAGTCTTCTGGCGCGGCAAGCCAATATTCGTGCGGCACCGCACCGCTAAGGAGATCGAGGAGGCGCGCGCCATCGATCCGCGAACACTGCCCGATCCGCAAAGTGATGCCGATCGCGTGAAAAGCGGCCACGAACAATGGCTTGTTGTGGTCGGCATTTGCACGCATCTTGGTTGCATTCCGCTCGGCCACCAAGGCCAATATGACGGCTGGTTCTGCCCGTGCCACGGCTCCGTCTACGACACCTCTGGCCGCGTACGACGCGGTCCCGCGCCTGCCAATCTGTATTTGCCGCCCTACGAGTTCCTCTCCGAGGCGCGGATCCGCATCGGCTAACGCAATCCAATGGTTCCTGGCCGGCCAAGCAGGGCAAGCCGCGCGACAGCCCGCAAATGGCGTGCTCGGCGAAGTCGCCGAACTTGATTCACGTCGGCTCAATGCGGATCACGGTTTCGGTGCCGCGCTAAGATGCATGCGTGGAGGACATCGATCTGCGCACCCGCGTCAACTCGTTGGCACTCGCGATTTCATCGCGTTAGTTGCCCAGCAGAATGATACTGCGGATCCCGACCAGAAACGATGTCGCAAGAGTTCGTGCGACGGCGCCGATACCCGTGGTACGCTACTCTTCACGGAATCCCTGGTGTGCACCGTGCTTGTTGCAGATAACGACCAACGCTTCAGTGCTGCGCCAAGCGGATCTCCGCCCGTGCGGAGCCGTAGACAAGGGCAAAAGAGCGGCAGCGCGAAACAACACCCTTCATGATGTCCAAGGCCTCGTTTGTAGCGCCTCGGTGGATACCATAGTCGGCGACATAAAACTGAGCCTCGCAAAGCCGCCGCTCGGAGTCATGCTCAGCACCTTCTTGGGCCTTTGCGAGCATGTCCGTCGGCATCAGTGCTCCCAGATACAGGTCGAGCACCGCGCCAGGCCACACGTCACGTTTCACTCTTGCGGCGTTGGTGGCGAACTCATCGTCGTCAATGGATTTTGCATGAAGCCGTGCGATGTGCAGCCAGATCGCAGCGTTGCCATCGGTCGGCCGCAGCCGCACCGCCACCTGGAGATCGTTGATTGCGTCCGCGGTATTTTCCAGAAACAGGCGGGCGCGGCCACGTCCAAAATACAGCGCGGGATTGCCGGGATCGATCTGCAAGGCCTCCTCGAACTCGGCAAGCGCGTCGCTGTAGCGGGCCTCAACCAGATAGGCATTGGCACGGGCGTCATGATATCGCGCGTTGCGCGGCGCGAGCTCGAGGGCGGCGTTGAGGTCGGAAAGAGCTCTTTCGAAATTCCCATTCGCCAGATACAGCGCCCCGCGACTGGCGAAAGCATCCGCGAACGAGGGACGAAGCTCGATCGCCTTGTCAAAATCCGCCATTGCGCGTGCGAAATCGTGCTTAACCGTGTAAGCGCCCGCCCGATCAAAGTAGGCCTTGTCGAAATCCGGACGCAGCGCGATCGCTTGGCCGTAGTTCTCAATTGCGAGCTCGAGCCTGCCCGTTTGAGCGTAGAGGTTGCCGAGATTCAGAAGCACGCTCGCATCGTTCGGGGCAAGCTGATGGGCTAGCTGCAAATCCGTGAAGGCCTCTCCGTATCGCCGCTCCGCGGCCCAGATCACGGCGCGATAGACGTAGCCGCCAGGAAAATCAGGTAGCAGCGCGACCACCCCGTCCAGATCGGTGAGGGCGGCCTCTGTCATCCCGAGTTGCTGATAGGCGGCGCCACGGCCGAACAGCAGCAGGCCGCGTTGCTTTTTCGAAAGTTGCTCGTCCTTCATGGCCTGATTGAACAGGCCGATCGCCATCAGGAACTGACCGCGATCTTTGGCCTCAAAGGCGGCTCGCGCGACCTCCGAAGTGTCGGGCGCAGAAGCAGCTGCTGTCATTGCGAAGGCAAGCGCGGCGCAAACAACAGAAAGTGTTCGAATACAGCGATACATGATGATCTCCAGCCGAAGGAGATGGGAAGGAATTCTTCTACCATGGCTATCCCACCCGCTATCGGGAGTTTGGCATGGCTGAACGCCCTCACATATTCTCGCGAGCAGATACCACCTCGATGCGATGGTCGATCCGTTCCCAACCACCCTCCTGCCAACGGATGGTGAAATCGATACTTTCACCCTTGTTCATCCGGCCAGTGTCGAGTTCCGCCACCCAGAAGCCGAGACTGCTATCGAGTGCTTCGAGGTCCGAGACCTCACGCCAGCCATTGACGCCCCAGTGCACCATACCCGCCCGAGGCAGCGCAATGACCAGACGGCAGCCAGCGATGATCGACCGGATTTGCGCGTGGGGCCACCAGAAGGCGTAAGCGGATGTCTTCTTCCTTCCCCCGTAGCGATTCCAGACGGCCTCCGGTCGGTCGAATGGCCGGCCGTGGTTGCGGGAGACGGCAAGCTTGACAAATTCGGCATGCGCCCATGCGAGCGGCATGGCCGATCCGGTGGGGCGGCCGGGATGCAATCGCCGCTCCTGGATTGGTGACGCATCCCAGACCTGTTCAGGGATCATACCGCCGGGGCTGGCTGATGCGGCCATCGTCTCAAGCATCGGCAAGGGATCTTCGTCGGCGCTTAAGGCATAATGGCCCCGCTCCCCTGCGAGAAGCGGCCAGGGCCGGCCCCTGCCGGCCCCATCATACGGCCGGCCATCATCGTGCTCGCCGTAGCCATCGCCATTATAGCGGTGCCAGAACGAACCGGAGGGGGTTTCGACTTTTAGGAGCCGGTCCATCACCTTGATCGTATCCAGGATCAGTGGATCAGATGCGTCCCTGAGGCCATAGCGGACCAGGCGCAAGAAATCCGTGCTGACTTGTTCGCTCGCCCGCATTCGCATCCCATCGCTTCGGTTGCGAATGGGCACGTGCTCATCGAGCGCGGTCTGGCCTTCGGAAAGTACTGATGGCGGCGACGTGCGAACATAATAGCCGGCAATGGCGAACTGTTTTGCCAGATCGGTGCCGCACGCGGTGAGCCAGTCTTCCAGATGGGCGTTCCAGAAGTCTGCGAGCGCCGTGGCCCAGTGGCGCGCCATAGGCTCGAGCAGCGAGCCGCCTGCGACAAGCGCCGCGATGCAGGTGGCAAGGGTGAACGCGTTCAGTCCGCTATTTTCTTCCCAACGGTCCTGATCGGTCGAGGGGCCAACCCGGGCGATATAGCCGAGCGCGCGACGGATCATGTCGTGGGGCTCTGTTCCCCCTAAGGCATCCCGGTCGGCGAGCAGAGCGGCCAAAAGAACCGGATAGGCCGCTTCGTCGAGTTGGACCCCGCGCCAATAGGGTTCGCCACCCAACCATTGGTTTTGCTGCCAGTGTCCTTCCACATTTTGTGTTGCGATCAGGTAGCGTAGGGTGTTGCGCGCTTCCGCCTCCCCTCCGAAGGCAAGCAGCGCCGTGGCGCACTCGACGAGGTCGCGAGGCCAAACCAAATGATAACCGCTCCGCTCGTTACCCGTGTCGCCCCAGGGCACGCTCAGGCTTGCCACCATCGCGCCCGGATAGGTCTTATCGAGGTGTGTGCGCAAAACCATCACGGATGTAACAAACTGATCCTGCAAATGAGCCGGAGCGCCCGCCGGTCGGGCGCAACATTCAGCGCAGCTGCGGTGCCAGGCGCTCCAATCGGCGATTTGCGCGTCCAAAACGCTATCGAACGGCTGCATCAGTGATGACACGGCCAGTGTCGCGGCCGCACCTTGGCTGCTTGCGAAGGCCAAAGCGAGCACGCTGAATGGCTGCAGCTCCGCCAACAGCGCGACGTTGCCGGGACCGGCAGCCGGGTACTCCCATGCCATCCTGCCGTTGCCGGCGAAGTCTTGCCAGCCGTCGCTGGCGCCGACATAACCCGCGCTCGCCCTCGTGACGGCGTCCTGCTGGTGCTCGTCGACGGCGGCAAGGGCCATCGCAAACGGCGCCCGTTCCGCCGACAGAAAACGCCGTCCGCGATGCTCGGCGATGACAGCGCGATTGCTGTAGCCGGTGGCGCCGAGATGGGGGGCAACCAGCACATAGATTCGCAACGCCGGATCGTCACTCTCAAGGCGACATTCGATCAAAAGCACATCGCGCAGCGGGTCGGGCGTGATTCGAAGCCGCAAGCTGAACCGCGAATGGGAATGGGTGATTTCATAGGCGGGAACGCCTGGTGCGACCGATCGCAGCTGATATTGACCGATCCGCTTGACCTCGATCCAAAATCCCCGGTCGTCGGCTACGATGAAGCCGAGGTCCCGAATCTGCGGAATGTCGATCCTCGGCCAATAGACTTCGTTGATGATGCCGTAACCTGCCGTGAACCAAAGCCGGGCGGGCCCGAGCGAGCAGCCGACCACGTCTTTTGAGCTGCTCGTCCAGGTCGGAAGTATCCCCGGCGCGCCCGGCGCATCGAAATACGGGGCCGGTTCCCAGTGGTTGGTCCGGCGCCGCGGAGCTGTTGAAATCGCCGCTTCCTTCGCAAGCGCGTCCAGGTGATCTCGAGCAGTTATCACGGCTTGATGCTTGGATTGACACTCTGGCAAAGGAGGGCAAAGGTTCCGTTCACAATGTTGCATTGCATGAGCTCGATGATCGGATGAACTTATAACAGTTTGTCGAACATCCGGCTTGTCAAGTATGATGCAGGTCAATCACGGCGACCCAATCCGGTTCATTATGACCATGACGCATTGCAGGTGTAGGAGCCGGGGCTTTGCCAATTCCTGAAACCTCTGCAGGAAAGGGGGCGATTCGTGGCCCGCAACATCCTGGACGCAGCCGGCGGCTTGTGCAGGAGGATAGGGTGCGCGGGGTGACTTCAAATCCCGCCATCTTCCAAAGGGAAATCGCTGAGTCCCGGGACTATGATGTCGCGCTGTGTGCCCTCTCTGGCGATGGGACGTGTCTGGAGACTCCGGGAAAAGCAACCGGGTTGTGTTCTCTGCCAGATGATGCTCTCTCATAATAGAAGTTCGGGAGTCTCTTTCGTGCCGTTCGCATCTCAACGTCGCCGTTCATGGTTGGCCCGGATTGCAGCAGCCACGTTCGTGAGCCTTTCTGTCTTCCACGCCGATGCGCAGACGGAAGGGGGGCACGAATCCCATCATCCGAATGCATCTGCGCCAGCGAATCCAGCGGCGCCGGGCAGCATGGGATTTCCGCCTGTCCCGTCGAGGCCGCCAATGGGCCCGCCGAGCGCAGGGATGGGAGAAATGGGAGGCGCATCCCCGGGCGGCGCAGGCCACGGCGGCGGCATGGGCGGGATGGGCGAAATGATGGGGGGCCGTCCGCGCAAGGAGTTTTATCCGTCGCTGATGGAGATGCCGAGCCTCTCAGCCGAGCAGCGCCAGCGCATCGAGTCGCAAACGCGCGCGGCGCTCAATACCGCCACAGAAGAGATCGCCAGCGCTGAAGCGGCGCTTCGCCAGGCGAATGCGAGGGCTGATTCCAAGGGCGCGGAGGAGGCTACATCGCGGCTTCGGGATGCGCTTAACCAGGCGAAGAGCGCGGCTACCACGCTTCGGGCGCTTTCAGAAGGAAAGCCCCCACAGCAGATCGCGCTGGACTGGTTCAGGACACAACTGAATCTTCCTGCCCTGACGGCTTCGAACGATGCGGGGCTTGGATTGTCGTGGTTTCATGTCGTCACAATGGCGGTGCTGGCGACATTCACCGTGGCCATGATCCTCGTGTATGTTCTGCGTCTGCGCCGTGCCAACCTGTTGGTGCAAAGATTGACGAGCGCTCCCGCTCTCGCCACTGCATCTGGCAGAGTAGCTACTCCGGGGCCGCCAAGTGCGCCGCCGCCCACCACACCACCTCCTGCCGCATCTCCGGGTACGCCTCCATCGACCCGGGCGGGTGAAGCTGCCCCGCCAAGCTCGGCAGTTGCGGCGGCAAGTCCTGCCGCCGCATCCTCGCCCTGGAAAGGCAAACTACAGGTCGCCGGCATCTTTCGCGAAACGAACGACGTCAAAACCTTTCGACTCAAGAGCCCCGACGGCGGTCCCATTCCCTTTACCTTCCTGCCGGGGCAGTTTCTCACCTATACCGCTGAAATTGATGGCAAGCTCGTGCGGCGCTCCTACACCATCGCCTCGTCGGCCGCACAGACCGCCTATGTGGAGACGACCATCAAGCGGGAGGAGCCAGGCATCTTCTCCGATTACATGCATGACAAGGTCAAACAAGGCGATCTGATCGAAGTCACTGCGCCCTTTGGCGCGTTCACCTTCAGAGGCAAGGAGGCCGACAGCGTCGTCCTGATCGGTGGCGGGGTGGGAATCACCCCTTTGATGGCTGCCATACGCTATCTGTTTGATACCGCCTGGCGGGGCGACATTTTTCTCGTCTACGGCGTCCAGACCACCGAGCACTTCATCTTTCGCGACGAGCTTGAATATCTGCAACGCCGCATGCCGAACCTGCACGTGATCGCCACCATGGCGCGCGCAGAGGGCACCTCCTGGATGGGACCGCAGGGTCACGTGACCAAGGAGCTCCTGAGCCAATCGGTTCCAGATATCCAAAAGCGGCGCGTCCACCTCTGCGGCCCGCCCGGCATGATGGAGGCCATGAAGAAGATCCTTGCGACAGTCGGGGTGCCGTCTGACCAGGTGAAGACCGAGGCGTTCGGACCAGCGCGCGGCGCCGTGCCGCCACCGGGGGTGACACAGGTGCTCTCAGCCGAGCCGGCTGCTCCCGCGGCGGCGGGTGCGCCGCCTGCCGCACCTGCTCTAGGGCCGGCGACGGCAACCATTCGGTTTGCCAAGGCCAACAAAATCGCAGCCCTGCCGCCCGACAAGACCGTGCTTGAGGTCGCCGAGTCCAATGGAGTGTCGATCGACTACGCCTGCCGCGTCGGGGTTTGCGGTACCTGCAAGACGAAACTCCTCGAAGGTCAGGTGACGATGGAGGTCGAGGACGCCCTGACACCCGAGGACAAGACCCAGAACATCATCCTCGCCTGCCAAGCCAAATCCGTCGGCAATCTGGTTGTCGAGGCCTGAGATGAATCAGACCGAACGGCAGATCACCGAGGCCGTGCTCTCTGTCATCCTCTTCCTGGTGCCAGCATTCCTGTTTCACACCGCGCCGCGCTTTGCCGGAAGCCTGACAGGCTTTGTGCTCGGGGTGGCCGCTGCCACCTTGATGGTCTTGCTTCTGATCTATCCGCTCGTCAAATATACGGCTTGGCTCAAGCGATGGGTGACTCGCGTCGTGTCGCTGCGCGCGCTGCTGGCGTTTCACGTCTATGCCGGTGTCTTCGGCGCGTTTCTGGCCATTCTTCACACCGGCCACAAATACCAGAGCCAACTCGGAATCGCGCTTCTCGTCACGATGTTGATCGTGGTGGCGACGGGGTTCATCGGCCGATATTACCTGCCGCAGACGTCTCTTGAGCTGAAGGAGGCGGAGTCGCACCTGGGGACACTTCGCGCGACCTACAATCAGGCAGCGGAAGCCCTTGCCGAGCGCCAGGCCCTCGAGGACGCCGCTGCCGCTAATATCAG
Source organism: Bradyrhizobiaceae bacterium (assembly GCA_003963435.1). Classification (GTDB taxonomy): domain Bacteria; phylum Pseudomonadota; class Alphaproteobacteria; order Rhizobiales; family Xanthobacteraceae; genus Bradyrhizobium. The sequence continues at coordinate 67,589 of RXJC01000003.1, forward strand.
CGCGCCAGCCCTGCAGAACGTTTCGATGCTGCAGGTCGTTGAAGGCATCGCCGATCTCGAATATGCCATCGGCTCGCGCGAGATCCTGAAGAAGGTGTCGATGCGCTGGATCGTGGCGCATGTCGTGGCCGCAATCCTCATGTACACTTTGCTCGCCCTGCACATCGCAGGAGAAATTTACTACGGGCTGCGGTGGCTGTCGTGAAGCCGCTCAATGCCTTTTACCTTCTGCTGGTCGTCGCCGGGCTGCTTGCCAGCGGAACCGCCATCGCGATGCTCTATCGCACCGGATCGGCCTCTATTCCGGGATGGCAAGAAACCTTCCAGCCTGGTCCCCTCTCCAAGGAGCATGCGTTCTTGAGCGGCAAGTGCGAAGCGTGTCATACACCTGCGCGCGGTGTTGAAGCTCAGACCTGCATCAAATGCCACGCCAACGCCGCCGCGGATCTGGCCAAGCAGCCGACTGCCTTCCACGCCACGGTCGAGGATTGCCGCGGCTGCCATAGCGAACATCAAGCGGCAGGCCGGCCGACCCGAATGGATCACGCGGCGCTCGCGCGAATTGGCTCACACCTCGCCATCGGAGCGGCAGGCCATCCGGGAGTAACCCGGCAGATGGTCAAGGATATGGCGGATTTTCTCGGAATTTCCGTCTCACCTGGGGTGGAGAGGAGTGCGCTGGATTGTGCGAGCTGCCACAGTAATCAGGACCCACATCAGGAGCTCCTGGGACGCAATTGCGCAAGCTGCCATGACACCGAGACATGGCGGATCACTTGGTTTCTGCATCCCTCTCCCGCGTCAAAGATCTGTGCGCAATGCCATCAGGCCCCGCCGAGCCATTTTACCGAACATTTTTCGGCTGGTTCGATGGGTGGGCACGGAAGCACGCAGATCAATCAATGCCACCAATGTCATAAAACGAACTCGTTCAAGGATCGCAAAGAAGCAGCCGGCGGCGGCATGCACTGACGCCGTGCTGCCGCCGGAATGCGTTACGCTGTGACGGAAAGAACGATGTCCGCGACCAAGAGCACAGACTGGAAGCGCGAGAGTGAGACGGCCAATCGCCTGACCTGGGCAATCACGGCGATCAATGCCCATCTGGAGGAGCTTCGGCAGATTTTGGCCCGAGCGCTCGGCATCAGCGGGCCGCAATGGATGATCCTAATGGCCATTTCCGATCTGGACACCGGCGACGGCGTTCAGGTCAATGCCGTTGCGAGGATGTTGCATGTTAATGGATCCTTTGTCACAACCCAATCCAAGCTGCTTGAAAAGGCCGGGCTGGTGGGGCGCAAGCCTTGCCCGTTGGACCGGCGGGTCGTTCGGCTTTCATTGTCACGCAAGGCGCTCAAGCAGCTAAGCCGCGATAGCGAGCAGCAGCAAGCCGCCGCCGATATCGTTTTCGCGGGCTTTGAAGGTGAGGAGCTCAATCAATTCATCACCCGCCTGGCAGCGGTAAGTCGGCGGCTCGAGAAGGCCCGGTTAAGAGTGGCGCTCGAGTTATGAGCCCCTCGTCTCCGCCGTCATCAATTGTGAACGCCTTCATCCGCAAGCTTCGCGGGGCTGCTGCAAGTGCAAGCGCGCTCATGAGTGGCTGCGATTGATCATTCTGTCGTCGGTCCGGATGCGCCGGACCCGGGAACGGCGATACCGCGCGCGCGCGGCCAGACCAGGTGATCGACCTGCCACCTCAAACCCTTCAATCTCATCTCGAATTCGATATTCGGATATTGCGGCTCGTTCATCCTCAGTGTGACTAGGAAGCGCGTCGGGGTCCGGAAGAACGCGTAGCTCGTTGCCTCCCATAACGTGCTCGATCGGCCCGATCTTCGTGCGTCCGAATACCAGGCGATGAGTCCGGACGGCGAGATAACGCGCTCGGCTACGGGGTCGAACACATATGGACTTAACGCCAGCGCAAAAGCCGCGCCAATCGCTTCCGGCCCGCTTGCGCCATAGGCCTGCGTTGCGAGCGACGTCGTAACGTCCGTCTTCAGCTGCGTCCGAATGCTCGGCCAGTCGATCAGTTCTGCAACCACGCGGGTATCGCTGGCTTCCAAGGCCCGATCAAGCCGATACAGGGTCACATAGGGATAGGATAAATAACTGGCGAGCAAAGTGCCGAGAAGCACATATGCCACCGTGCGGCGGCGAATGTGGCGGTGCGCCGCTATCACCTCGGTCTCCAGGTATGCCATGTCGATCTCCCGTCGCGGCTTCGCCACCGGTCCCTAGCAGGGTCCGTGAGATTGCCGTGCAAGCCGTGACGTGTGTTGATCTGCCTCAAGCCTGGAAGAATGCGATCGCCATCCTGATTGATCGCGCGGGAGTGGTGGAGAATTCGAGTTCTTGGTCTTCGTTGCCCGGACAGCGGAATTTGTCTTTCCTCCATCGCATCAATAGGACGAAATAGCCGTGAGCTCTTGGTTCAGATGACGCCCGTCGTTTTCTGTGCGGACCGATTGATAGGCCGTTTGATCTGTACAACCATCGCTTTTCGCGACCGTCACAACCCGTCGAGGAATAAATGGCATTCAAGTTCAAGGAGGTGTTCTCGAGCGCGCAGGCTGCGCTGAGCGCTGACCCTGCCCAAGCGTTAGCGACCTTCCGAGCGCAATCCCGTCTCGGAGATGGCGTTGACAGCGCCGTCGCGATTCGCCAGTTCAGCGTCCAGGTCGACGAGCCAGCGGGCCTCGGCGGGCAGGACACAGGACCGAACCCAGTGGAGTACATTTTGGCTGCCCTGGGCTCTTGTCAGGAAATCACCTACCGCCTCTATGCCGACGCGCTTGGCATTCCCCTCAATGGCGTTTCGGTTCGGCTTTCCGGCAGGATTGACTTGCGCGGCTTGTTCGACGTCGAAGCGGACGTTCGGCCGGGTTATCAAGTCATTGAAGCCGAGGTAATTTTGGACAGTCCGGCTCCCGAAGGCGAGTTGGCGCGCCTCAAAGAAATCGTTGACCGTCATTGCCCCGTGCTGGACATCTTACAGAATCCGACCCCGATTCAGCTTTCACTTCGTGTGGACCCATTGCGGAGCGCGGGTGAGTGAGCCGCCTGCCGTTCGTGTCATCCCCCGGAAAGCCGCGTTCGAACGATCTAAATGGCTGATCAGGTCGGAAGGATAATGGTCCCGTGAGCCGGCTCTTTTGGCGGAGGCGGATCAAGAGTTTTCTAGCCCTGAGCATCTTCGTTGAGGGTACGTCCACTGCACAGCAGCACTTGAGCTTCCGGTTGGCTTACCCCTGTGGTCACCGCCAAGTTCGCGAGAATTCCGCGCCCCCTCCGAATTTGTCAGCTGAAGCGGCGAGCATCGCACGGAGACGACGGGGCGCGTTTGCGCGTCGTACCAGAAAGCGCGTCATCTTTGAGCGAATTGCGTCAACAGACCAATGCCCGCTAGATGATCATGGATGCTCAAGGGATGATCACTTCTATAGTCGGTGAGGCGTCACTGCATCCAACCAGCACGCGCAGGCTTGTTTATCGATTGTGCAGCTGTTTAAGGTCTCCAGTTGAACGAGACCGCAAGATGTCAGATAGTGTTTCCAACCGCGGCTTGCCGCTCACAACCAGGGGGGCATTGGTACTCGCCGCCTTTGCGACCGCCCTGGCGTTCAGCATCATTCTGCCAAACCTGCCGTCGCGGATTGCGGCCGTGTCCGGCTTCGATGATCCCGCGACGATATCGCGGCATACAGGTCTCATGACGGCGGCCTACACGGCTGCCATTTTCGTTTCCGCTCCCTTCCTTGGGAGGATCTCGGACGGCTGGGGCCGTCGACCGGTGCTCATCCTGGGTCTTGCAGGATTTTCCACCAGCCTGATGCTGTTCGAACTTGCAGGCGACTTGTTGCTTCTTTACACGGCGCGAGCGCTGGCCGGGGTTTCGGCAGCGGCAATCACACCCGTGGCGCTCGCGACCGTTGGTGACTGGTCGCCCGACGATGGGTGGCGTGCGCGGCGGTTCGCCTGGATTGGAGCGGCAACCATGATCGGCTTTATGGTTGGTCCGCTGCTCGGCGGCACCTTGTCCATCCTGAGTTCGAAGCAAGCTCAACTTGAGGCCGGAGCCCCGCTGTTTTGGCCAATCGTGCTTGCGCTGGTTAGCGCTTGCGTGATCGCGCGCACAGTTCCCGTCTCGAAGAGACCCTCCAGTTCACATGCCAATGCATACCCTCCGCGGAGCCGATGACCAACGAACCTCCAAGAGCTTGCTTGTGCTGGCCGCGATCGTTGCGGGCGCTGTTGCTGCTCTTGACGTTCACCTGGCCTTGCGCGGCAATCTTGGCTCAAGCGCCTCCGGGTTGACCATCGGATTGATGCTCGCCGAGTGCAGCGCTGTGATGCTGCTCGCCCAAATACTCGTGTTCTCGCCGGTTGTGCCGCCGAAGGCGACGCGCTGGTTGATCGCGCCCGCGCTGGGCATGCTTGGGATCGCTCTTGCTCTCGCCTCGGCCGCGACAACTGCGCCAGCACTTGCGCTTGGCGTCGGCGCGATTGCGATGGCGGCGGGTGTGGCTGCCCCGATTATCACCTACTGGACCTCCCTGATTGCGGGCGAGCATCAGGGCGAGGATTTGGGCCGATGGATTGCGGTCACCAGCCTTGGTCAGGCCCTGGGGTCGGGCGCCGCCGGCCTGTTGCTGGCATATGGGTTGTCCAACGTCATGTTCGCTATCGCGAGCGCGCTGGCGCTCGCCGGGATGATCATCGCCGCGTGGTTGGCAAAGCGGTTGGCATAGCCCAACAACGGGATCAGCTGGTTTTCCGCAGAAATCGGGAGCTCCGCCGAGCCGGAATCGCCCGAGCGCGCCGAGTTGGCTCCCGGAACAAATAACTTCTCCCATGAGTCCGTAGCGATGTGCAGTCGGAAGCGGCATCAGCGGCCATCGGGTGTGCGCACCCCGAACCAGGAATCCCTGACCTGATGATAGTGCACCGACGGATCATAGGATTCTGTCGGCAATCCGAGAACGCCAGGAGCGAGCCGGCCAACGGCCGCGAGCAGCGCGTAGGAGGACGTCACCCGCTCCCGCTGAGTCATGACCAGGGCGATCCGCGCATTCAGCAGCTCCTGCTGAACCGTGAGCAGCTCGAGCGTGCTGCGCTGGCCGGCGCCGAACTCGCGCCGGACGGATTCGAGTGCGAACTCGGCCGCCTTCACCTGAGCTTGCGCCGAATCGACCTGCGCCCTCGTTGCAGCAACCGCGCTCCACGCCTGCACGACGGTGGCCCGTGCGAGCTTGCGCACCGCTTCAAGCGACAGTCGTTTCTGACCGGTCATTTCCTTCGATTGGCGGATCTTGGCGTACTCGCTGCCCCCCTGATAGAGAGGAATGACCACCCGGCTGATGATCGACGCATCGGTGCCCGTCGCCGGAAACATCAGATTCTGGTCGGGCATGATGTCCCAGCGGCGTTTCACGCTACCTTCCAGCGTCACCATCGGGTACAGCGCCCCTTCGGCAATTTTGGTCTGCAGAAGCGCGATATCGACGCCGTACATGGCGGCAAGAAGGGCCGGGTGCTGGGTGCGCGCAAGTGCGATGGCGGCCTCGAGCGTCGCAGGAGCAAAGCGATCCACCGGTTGGCCGGGCGTCAATTTGCCGGGTTCGCTGCCGATTACGCGAGCGAATGTGGCGCGCGACGAGTTGTACGTCGCCTGAGCCGCGAGCACCGCTGTCCGCGCCGCGGCAAGGCGAGCTTCCACTTGCGCCACATCGGCAGTGGTCAGGTCACCGCTCGCTTGCCGGTTACGGACTAGGTTCAGTTGCTCTCCCAGTAGGTCGAGATTACGCTTCTGCAGTTCAAGGATCGCGGCATCGCGCAGTACATCCATATAGGCGGTCGCTGCATCCACCAGCACGGTCTGCTCCATGACGCGGAGCGCCTCCCGGCCGGCAAGCACCTGGTTCTCGGCCGCACGCACCCGGTTTGCCGTCTGGAATCCGTTGAAGATGGACTGGCTTGCCGTCACCCCGACGCCGCGAGGGGTGGTGGTCGAGCTTTGCTGCGCGCCATCGGCTCCCTTCTCGTTGAGGTAACGAGGACCGGCCTCCGCGGTCGCTTCGATGCGCGGGCGATAACCGGAGAGCGCCTGGGGCACCTCTTCGTCCGTCGCCCGCAGATTGGCGCGTTCCGCATTGAGCGTCTCGTTGTTGCGGTAGGCTTGAGCCAGTGCCCCGTCGAGCGTCTGCGCCGCACCGCTGCGCCAAGACCAAACCGCGACGACCGCCATGGCCAGCAACCGAATTGACGTACGCGCAATGCTCATTGAAGTCCCCGGATCGCGATACCGAGCCAGGTCTGCTCCCCGCCCTCCGGCGTCGTCATGCGAGATTAACCAGCCCCCAAATGCGACAATAGCGTCTGGACGGGAGATGTGCAAAGCTCGCGCCCTTAGCGTTGGGCGCGCCGTGGGAAGTTTTCGGCGTTGTCGGGTCGCGCGCATTGCCTTCGGTGAATGGCTACGGGCACGTCATGCGTCACCGCTGGCGGCCCAAGCCGGACGCTGCCGATCCATGCGGGTGGGGCAAGTCCCTGAGGACGTTGATAATGACTGGCAACGGCAATTTCGTTTCTGATCCAATCATCGCGGCGCTGCTCTCGGAAGTGAGCGCAAAGTTGGCGGAGATCGTCGAATCGGGGACGAGCTTTCGCATCGATCTGCGCCGGCTTCCGTTGCCTGTAGGCGGTACCGCCGCGCTACGCGACTTTCTTGGCAACGGGCAGGTCGAGGCAAGTTTTAGGGGCGTGGGATCATGCATCTTTTCGGAAACGGCCGTGGCCGGCGTATGGTGGGGGCAGCAATACAACACCGGCGGTGATCTTGTCGGCGAATTTATCGAAATTGCCTATGTCCCTGAACTACTGAAGTGCGAGACCGACGAGATCGAACAGGCCATGAAAGACCTTCGGCTCAAGATCCGCGAAGCTCAGCAGATTCGTGGTAGCGGGTCGGAATCGAGCTCCTCGACCAACCGTTCGCCGCCGAGCTCCGTTTCCAACACGACGTAAGGCCCATCTTCGCCCACGACGCCGATTTCCGCTGCGTCTTCTCCACCCGGCAGGCCGCGCCAAGCCTGCACCAGCCGTTCGGCTGACGGGGAATCGGCGACAGCCACGATCCTGCCCTCACAGGCTAGATAGAGCGGATTATAGCCGAGCATATCGCAGACGGCCTGCACTTCATCGCGCAGCGGAATCTTACGCTCGAACAGGCGCACGGTTTTTGCTGTTGATCGAACGATCTCGTGGGCGACGCTTGCCAGTCCGCCCCGGGTCGGGTCGCGCATGAATCGGATGCCCTGCTGCATTAGGGCGCTTCTAGCAAGCGGCAGAACGCTGGCGCAGTCCGACTGTAGCGTTCCCGTGAGACCAAATTGCTTGCGGGCAAGCAGGACGGCCGTTCCATGATCGCCGATCGAGCCACTGGCGATGATGCGATCGCCAGGGAGGATCTGATCGAGGCCAAGGGCGATGTCAGGGCTGCGAAATCCAAGCCCGGTTGTCGCCAGATAAAGCCCGCCACCCTCGCCATTGCGGAGGACTTTGGTGTCGCCCGTCACCACCTTGACCGATGAGGCCCGCGCCGCGGCGGCCATGGATGCGACAAGGCGCTCGAGGCGCTCCCGTTCGAAGCCCTCCTCGATGAAGCAGTTCAGCGCGATGTAGAGCGGCTCTGCTCCCGACACTGCGAGGTCATTGACGGTGCCGTTGATCGCCAGACTTCCGATGTCGCCACCTGGAAACTCCAGCGGATCCACCGTAAAGCCGTCCGAGGTCAGGGCCGGAAAACTGCCGGCTGGCAGCATCGGTAAGATCGCTGCATCGGCACTTGTATCGAACAGGTCGTTGTGGAGATGTCGGCGGAAGACCTGTTCAATCAGCTCACGCATCCTTCTGCCGCCATTGCCGTGCGCCAGCGAAATGCGGCTCAGGTCGCGCGAGGAGTGCTTGGCGTCACCAGGTTTCATGGGGCTTTCCGCGCAGAAAATTCAACGACCTGACCATAACTCAGTCCACCGTCATTCATCGGTATGCGTTCATGCAAGAGAACCTGGAAGCCGTGGCTGATCAGAGCGGCCGCCGCATGCTCGGTGAGCAGCTTGTTCTGGAACACGCCGCCCGTCAGTCCGATGATACTGGTGCGATTGGCCGCGCCATGATGCAGGGCCTCGCGAACCAGGGTTGCTGACAATGAACCGTGGAAGCGTCCGAGCCGCTCGCCAACGGACAAGGACGAATCCACGAGCATTGGAACCAGGGGAGTCCAGTCGATCCGCCGGATCTCGCCCTGGGGGCGGACCGGCAGAGCGGGCTCGGTGATGACTTCACCTGACATGCTCTCAGCCAGCGCCGGCGCCTGGCCATCGTAACTGCAGTGCTCGATGAGGCCCACCATTGCTGCGGCGGCATCGAACAATCGACCGACCGAGCTGGACATCATGCCGGCCCCGGCAGCCCAGGCACGGCGGTAGGCGGCTGCATGGGTGTGGACGCAGTCCCACCTATGATCGGCTTCCAACGACAGCGTGTACGCGCTGCGCCACGGCTCGACTGCAACGCGGTCGCCGCCGATGAGCCGAAACGGACGCAGGCTGCCGACCCTCTGCCATTGTCCGGGCGACCCGTACAAGGTCTCGCCGCCCCACAAGGTGCCATCGGTCCCAAGCCCCAGACCGTCCCAGGTGAACGCCAGCATCTTCTCCTTGCAACCATGCTCCCCGGCCAGCGCAGATGCGTGCGCTACATGGTGCTGGATCCCGATTGCGGGCACTTCTTGCCGCAGAGCCCATCGCGTCGTCGTGAAATCCGGATGAGCATCGTGGAGGATACATGTTGCATCCGTCGCATAGAGTCTTTGAAGATCGCTAGCTACCTGCTTCAGCGTTGTTTGTGAGCGCAAGGATCCCATGTCCCCAATGTGTGGCGACACGACGACCCGGTCGCCTAGCCCGAGCGCCACCGTCGCCTTGAGTTGACCTCCGCAGGCGAGCACGGCGTCAGCCGCCGCATAGGCGTTGTGCAGGATGATGGGTGCCGAACCGCGGCCGAGCCTGATCGATCTGGTCCGCCCGCCCATCACCCGCCAGACCGGATCGTCGGCAGGGCGCTGGATGGGACGATCGTGGTGCAGGAAGGCGTCGCAGCAGCGGGCGAGCCGCTCCTCGGCCTCGTCCGGATCGGTGATCACAGGTTCGCCGCTGATGTTGCCGCTCGTCGCGACCAGCACACCATCAAATTCGCTCAGGATCAGGTGGTGCAACGGGCTATAGGGCAACATCAACCCGACCTGGCCAAGTCCGGGCGCAACGGCAGCCGCGACCGGCGCGCCCGCGCGCCGCCGCACCAGGACGATGGGCCGAACGGGGTCGCAGAGGGCCGCTTCTTCGATTTCATCGAGATCAGCGATCGTTCTGGCAAATCGATGCCGGTCGTTGCCGCCCGGCACCATCACGGCAAGCGGCTTGTCAGGGCGTCCCTTCCTGTTGCGAAGCCTGAGCACCGCAGTCTCATTCGTCGCATCGCACATCAGGTGGTACCCACCGATACCGCGAACGGCCACTGTCAGGCCGTAGCGCAAGGCCTCGACAGAGGCGGCGAGTGCTTGTTCGCTGCCGGATATCTCCTCGCCATTCGCCGTCCTGAAGACCAATTTCGGACCGCATTCGGGACACGCCAAAGGCTGCGCGTGAAACCGGCGGTCCTGCTGGTTCTCAAACTCGTGCCGGCAGTTTCGGCACAGTTCGAAGCCCGCCATCGAGGTGTTGGTGCGATCGTAGGGCAGGGCGGTGATAATGGTGTATCGCGGGCCGCATTGGGTGCAATTGGTGAAAGGATAGCGGTACCTGCGCTCTGATGGATCATCTATCTCGGCGAGACAGTCGTCGCAGAGGAACAAATCGGGCGGTAGCTCCGCATCGCGAGTCGAACCAGATTTGCTTGCGAGGATCGAAAATTCGCAACAATCGGCTCGTGGGCGCGGGCTAACCGACCTAATCATCGGCCGCGCCAGCGGTGGCGTTTGGGCGATCAGGCCGGCCGCAAAGCGGTCGAGCGCGTCAGGCTCGCCACTGGCAAGCACGGACACATGGCTCGCCTCGTTCTTCACCCAGCCCACGATCTGGTGAGCGTCCGCGAGACGCTTCACGAACGGTCGAAATCCAACACCCTGGACACGACCCACGATTTCGAACAGCCTTGTCTCACCGCGCGATTCGATGGTCTCATTCCTGTTCATCAGAGCGCCGCGAGCCGATCGGCGCGGACCCATTTGCGAGCCAGGCGCAGCACCAATCCGGCGGCCAACGGCACCGCCGTTGCGACTCGGTCGCTCAGGCCTTCGCCCCAATCGATGCATTGAGGATGAATACCGATCAGCGCGCGACGATGCGGCAGAAGGTCCTCCATCCGAGCCATGTCGAACAGTTCCTTCAGCCCGATCTCGTGCGCGGTATGCTTCGAGGTGCCGAGGAACGCGTCGAGCTCGTCACCAACCAGGCCGCGAACCGCTCCAGCCTCATCTCCGATCATCGCAGCATCGATGACGATGAGACTTCCGGCGGTTTCGATGACCGGCAGCAGATTGAAACTCAGGGTACCGCCGTCGACGATCGCCAGCTTTGCGCTTGGTTCCGGACAGTCACGCAGGTACCGGATCACGTGAACGCCTACCCCTTCATCACCGAGGAGCACGTTGCCGATGCCCACGACAGTGACTGCTAGACCAGCGGCATGCGGTGCGGAGGACATCGGCGCTCACCTTGCTGCGCGGGCCACGCTGCCGCCCGCAAAGGCATGGCAGCCGCTGCGGTAGCCGGCAGTCCACCACACATGGCAGGCCCCTTCGTCCGACACCATGCAAGGACCTATCGGCGATTCGGGCGTACAGGCAGAACCGTACAATCGGCAATCGGTTGGCAGGACTTTGCCGAGAATGACCCGCGCGCAGTCGCAACCTGGGGGCATTTCGCCACGACGAGGGCGTTCTGTTGCTTCGTCCAACGGAAAATCTATCCTTGCATCGTGGTCGGCATATTCGGGCCGGAGGCGGAAGCCGGATCGGGGGATGACGCCGATGCCGCGCCAGGCGGCGTCCGTCACCTCCAGTGTTTCGGTAAGATACCGGCGTGCGACGGCATTACCACCGGGCCTGACACTCTTGGGATAGCAGTTATCGAGAAAGTACCGGCCTTCGAGCCGCTGCCGAAGCGTCGAATAGGTGGCCGCCAGCAAGGCGTCAGCCGTGAAGCCCGCGATCGCGGCGGGCATGTGGTGACCGCGAACCACGAACTCCCATTCCTCGGGGCCCATGACGGTTGCGACGTGCCCCGGCGCGATCAAAGCGTCAAATCCCGGTTGTTCGGACTGAAGGAGCATGGCGACCGCTGGCCATGTCAGCCGCCCGGAAATCAGCAGCTTAAGATTCGGCGGAAGGCCCATCGCGATCAGCGCCGCGACGGGAGCAAGAGTGGTTTCAAAGCCGGCGACGAAGAAAACCACCGTTTTGCGCGGATTCTCCCTGGCAATAGCGGCAGCTTCGCTCGGACTCGCGACGGGGCGAACGTCCGCGCCGAGCGCGATTGCCTGTTCAAGGGAGCGCGGCTGGGCCTTCGGTCCATTGACGGGGACGCGAAGCATATCGCCGAACGCAGCCAGGATGACGGACTTTGTCAGCGACAGTTGGATAGCATGGAAGACATCCTCTTCCGGGCAGACGCAAACCGGGCATCCGGGTCCCGGAATCAGCTGCACCGCAGGCGGAAGCAGGCTTCTGATGCCTGAGGTCGCAATCGTCCGCTCATGACCACCGCACACGTTGAGGATCCGAATCGGCCGATCGAGCGGGAGATCCTTGATCCGGTCCAGCCAAATGCGAGCAGGCGAGCTCATCAAGCCTCTCCTGCTTCAACCGGGGTGGTTGCGATTGAGGAATAGGCCGGCGCGATGATCGGCCAGACGCTGGCGGAGCCATGCCAGCCATTCGCCCACGTCAACCGACTTGGCCACCGACGTTCTCAGAAGCGGACCGTCGTAACCTGATGCCTTGAGCGTTGCTGCTGCTCGATCCACCTGAAAGTTGTCCAGGTACGGCAAAAGATCCGATTTCGTGAGCATCACGAGATCGCTCTTGCGGAAGATGATCGGATATTTGGCCGGCTTGTCGTCACCTTCCGTGGCCGACAAGAGCGTAACATTGCAGTGCGCTCCAAGATCGAATGAAGCGGGGCATACCAGATTGCCCACATTCTCAATGAACAAAACGTCGACGCCGTTCAGATCGAGCTCATGGAGCCCGTGATGCACCATGGTCGCATCGAGATGACAGGCGCCGCCGGTCGTAATCTGGAGGGCGGGGACCCCCTTTGCTCGGATCCGGGCAGCATCGTTCTCGGTTTCAAGGTCGCCCTCGATGACGGCGAAACCGAGTTCGGGGCCGAGAGCATCAATTGTTGCTTCGAGAAGCGAGGTTTTGCCGGATCCGGGGGAGGACATCAAATTGATCGCAAGCACACCGCTCTCATCGAAATGCTGCCGGTTGTGGCTGGCGATCCGATCGTTGGCGGCGAGAATATTGCGGATCACGCCTTCCTCGTGGGCAAGCCCGTCTACCGACGCAATTGTGCTATCTTCCGAACCCCTATGTGGAAGATGAAGCCGGTGCTTGTTGTTGGCGGCGCAGCCGCAATGGCTACACATGCGGCGCCTCCTCCGTGTTCAGGTTCGCCGATCCGCCGGCTGCTGGTGGATCCGAGGTGCGGGGGATGCCGGTTCCGGTAAATTCGACTGCCGCGATCGACAGTTCGTCGCCGCCGATGACATTTACTCGAAATGAACCGCAGCACGCGCAAAGCAAGCGATTGGGGCGTGTCACGTTTTCCAGGCCGCACTCCGTGCATTTGACACGTGGATCGCAGCGCTCGATCGTCAGATACGCATGTTCCGCTTTCGTGCCCGAACGCGCGACCTCGAATGCGCGAACAAGCAGGCCTGGGTCCGTACCCGACAGCTCACCGACGCGGATTGCGATATGCGCAATGCTGTCCTCGCCCGCCTCCTGCGCGAGGCGCTCGACTTCGGAAATCAGAGCCCAGCACACCGAAAGCTCATGCATGCGAGTGGTTGTCCCCTGCGGCCAGCATGGCGTCGAAGACTTCCCAGGTGGACTTGGCCTCCCGCTCGTCGATGAGCTGGATCGCATAGCCCAGGTGAACCAGGACGTGGTCACCGACCGAGACGTCCTGGTCCTGTAGCAGGAACAGGTTCACCTCGCGAGAGACGCCTTTGACGGAGCATTGCGCGAGGAATCCTTCGATTCTATCCACCCGCATGGGGATGGCGAGGCACATGATAGTTCTCCGACGATCTACGGTGGGATGGCGGCCAGGATCGGTCTGAGCCCCTCGACAAGCCTCTGGCGCTGTTGATCCGAAAGGCTCGCATTGAGGCGCGCAAGCGCGAGCCCAACGGCGCGCATGCTCGCCACGTGTTTGGATGATTGCAGCTCATGAACCTTGAGTAACGTCACCGGGTCCTTGGTGGCAGCTTCGGCAGGACCGGAAGGACGCTGCAGCGCGCGCGCGGCTGCGTCGAGGAGGTCGAGCCACGCCGGCTCCTGTGCCGTCGTGATCCCGACCGCATCATGTAAGGCCGCCATCTCCCGAGACAGCTCCTCGTCTGACGTCGCCGGCTGCGCATTCACCTTCGGTTGACTCTCGGAGGACGCAGTATTGGGTTGCGCGCCCTCCGGCGTCGGCAGAGATGGACTTGGGCCCGGCGGCATACCCATTGGGCTTGTCGAGTTCTCAGCGGCTTCTGCCGTTGCGCTTTTAGGCCCCGGAGGCAACTTCTCTCCGGGCACGCGCGCCGTTTGGGTGCTATCGGTCCCCCCTGGGCAGAAGAAGCCGAAATCGCCAGTTGTTCGTCCTCTGATGAACTCGTTCCAGTTCGGTTCGATTCGATGTTCGGGAGACGTGTCGAAGGTGCCAAGGTGGTGGCACATCGCGCAATGCGGCTGGTGCGCGCGGACCCGCAAGCGGCCACGTTCGATGCAATAGTTGTCGATCAAGTCGCCATAGCCATTCCCAGGGCGGGCGAGGACAGGGGACATTTGCCAACCAAGCAGAGTCAGGACGAATATGGCGACCGATGAGAAGACGCTCAGTCGCCGCTGCCGGTCTTTCCTCGCTGTCTTGTTCGCATTCAGCATTAGAGCACCTTCACGCGAACCAGTTCTTCGCCGTTTGGGTCGACGACATGAACGGCGCAGGCCAGACACGGATCGAAACTGTGGATCGTGCGCAAGATCTCCAAGGGACGGGAAGCATCCTGTAACTTGTGGCCGCGTAACGCCGCCTCGTAGGGCCCCTCTCGCCCTTGGGCGTCGCGGGGGCCGGCGTTCCAAGTGCTGGGGACGACGGCCTGATAGTTGCCGATCCGTCCCTCCTCGATCGTGAGCCAGTGAGCCAGTGCGCCGCGAGGCGCCTCCATCATGCCGACGCCACGCGCCTTCTTCGGCCAGGTCTTCGGATCGAACAGCACATCATCGAAGGTGCGAAGATCGCTGCGCGCGATGTTCGCCATCAGCGCATCGTACATGCCCGGCATCATGTCGGCGATCAATTTCGTCTCGATGGTGCGGGCAGCGACGCGGCCCAGCGTGGAGAACAGGGCGGAGATCGGAAGTCCCAACCGTCCGAGGCTGTGGTCGACGAGTCCTCGCGTCCGCACCTCTCCGCTTGCATAGAGAATCAGAACACGCGCAAGCGGCCCGACTTCGACCGGCAGACCCTTCCATCGCGGCGACTTGATCCATGAATAGGACTGGTCAACATCGAGCTGCTCGTAAGGGGGCTTCGGTCCCGTATATTCGAGCTTCGTTTCGCCGTCGTAGGGGTGCAAACCGACTTGCTTGCCTGCCGAATAGCTGTACCAGGAATGGGCGACGAATTCCTGAATCTCCGTCGGGTCCTCAAAGTCGACCGGCTGTATCTTCGAAAGGTCCCTGTTGATGATGACCCCGGCGGGAAACTGCAAGGTCGCTCGCTCGGCGGCACCCACCCCGGTCGGAAATTCACCATAGGACAGGAAGTTTCCGACGCCTTCGCCTCGCGTTGTCCAGTCCTTGTAGAATCCGGCGATCGCAAGCGTGTCGGGCAAATAGACCTGATCGACGAACTCCCGCATCTTGCCGATGACCTGGCCTACGAGACGCAGATTTTCTGCATTCACCGCGGTTGCATGCGAGGTTTCAGAAATCGCACAGGGGACACCGCCGACGACAAAATTGGGGTGGGGGTTCTTCCCGCCGAAGATGGCGTGAATTTTGACCACGTCGCGTTGCCAGGCCAAGGCCTCCAAATAGTGCGCAACCCCGAGCAGATTGACCTCTGGCGGAAGCTTGTACTCTGGATGACCCCAGTACCCGTTCGCAAAGATTCCAAGCTGACCGCCCTCGACGAAACCCTTCAACTTCTGCTGGACTCCGCCGAAATACGCCGGCGAGTTGTTCGGCCATGGGCTTAAACTCATCTGCAGTTTGGAAGTCGCGGCGGGATCTGCCTTGAGCGCGGAAATCACGTCGACCCAATCGAGCGCATGCAGATGGTAGAAATGCATGACGTGGTCATGCACATATTGCGCGGCAATCATCAGATTGCGGATGATTTGCGCGTTCTCCGGGATCACATAGCCGAGTGCGTACTCAACAGCCCGGATCGAGGCGATGCTATGGACGACCGTGCAGACGCCGCAGAAACGCTGAGTAAACGCCCACGCATCCCTGGGATCACGCCCCTTCAGGATCAATTCGATGCCGCGCACCATCGTGCCCGAGCTGGATGCGCGGGTGATCACGCCCTGAGCATCCGTCTCCGCTTCTATTCTGAGGTGCCCCTCGATTCGAGTAACGGGGTCGACGACAATTCGCCGAGGCTGCGCGGCGGGCGCATTCTTGGCCGCAGCGGTGGGCTTTTCGTCTACCTTCTTAGAAGACCTTGCCATAGAAGCCGCCTTCGCGATCCCAGAATTTCGGTTGGGCGCAGCCTAGGCAGCCGTGGCCCGAGAACATCGGGAAGCTGGTCTTCTCGTTCCACTTCACCGTCGTGCATGCGTTGAACGTCGTGGGTCCCTTGCAACCAAGATCCTTGAGGCAAAACCCCTTTTGGGCGCCTTCATCGTCAAAGCTTTTGGCGAACAGCCCCTGATTGAAGAAGGGCAGCCTCGGACAATCGTCATGAACGGTCCGCCCGAAAAATGGAATGGGGCGTCCCAGATTGTCGAGATCAGGCGGTTTCCCATAAGTGAGAAAATACACCACAACTCCGGTCATCACCTCCGGGACCGGCGGACAACCGGGAACGTTGATGATGGGAGCCGCGACCTCCGTGTTGTCGACGAGCTCGCGCAGGGCATCGTGAACTCCGCCCGCTCCAGTCGGGTTGGGCGAGGCTGCAGGGATGCCCCCATAAGTGGCGCAAGTGCCGACCGCAATGATGAGCGCCGCTCCTTTTGCTGCAGCGCGCACGAGATCGCGTCCGCTCTTTCCGCCGGTTGTGGAGTAATATCCATCCGGATCAAGCGGGATTCCGCCGTCAACCACAAGCACGTATTTGCCGAAGTTTTGCTCAATCGCCCTGTCGCGCGCCTGTTCGGCGGCGTTTCCAGCGGCCGCCTGCAGCACATGATGATAGTCGAGAGAAAACTGATCGAATATCAGGCTTTCGAGCGTCGGCTCGAACGAGCGCAGAATCGACTCGCTGCAGCCGGTGCATTCCTGGATGGACAGCCAGATGACGCTGGGGCGAGGCTTGGTCGCAAGCGCTTGTGCGATCGCTTGGCTTGCGCTCGGCGGCAGGGCAAGAATCGAAGCCGTATAGGCGCACCAGTTCAAAAAATCACGCCGCGACACGCCTTGACGGCGAAGATGGTCCAGCAGCGTTGGATGGTTGTCCCGTGCTTCCATTGCCGCGTAGCCTCCCCGAAAATGCTACCTTGGCGCTAAATGCCCCGCAAGAGCCAAAGCGATCCGAAACTTGTCTCGAAAGTGAGGCGAACTCGAGCGAGTCAACTCGCTAAGATAAGACGCTAAGGGTCGCTTTTTATTACAGTGAACGAGGGTGAGCTGCTGGTGCCGTCGACGCGTTGCTCAATAGCAACACGGGGCAAAGGGTGAATGGTTGATCAGCTATCCCAAGCGAGCTCGATTGCGGAAGACGAATGAAACTTTTCGTGGCTCGGGATGCGCAGAAGCTTATTCCCGGTCGAGCGCTCGCGGGCGGGCCGGTCGGCGAGGCCCCGGGCCGGGGACCATTATGCACTGTACTGGTGCTTCGCTGTCTCCCAAATCAGATCGGCATGTTCACCATGGCTCTACAATCACGAGCACAGTCACGACAGAGCGAGGCGCAATGCGCCATTTGCTCGTCTCCGGCGATGGTCTCGCAATCGTTGGCACAGGCATCGCACAGTTGCGCACAGGCGCTGCAAATCGCTCCGTGCTGCGGCGACCTGCGCATCAGCGAGTTGGCCGTCATCTGGCACATCTCGGCGCAGTCGAGCAGCAGCGCCAAATGCGTGGGCGCGACGTGGGCGCCGCCCTTTTCGGAACAATATCGCGCCGTCTCAAGGCACATGCGGTGCGACTTGATGCAAATATCGATGCAGCTCTCTCGGGTCATTGGGCTCTGTCCCATGCCCGGCATTCCCATCCCCGGCATACCCGGCGCCTGAGCTCGGGCGATGCCGCTGGATGCGGCCAACACGAGGCAGGATCCCAAGAGGTTACGTCGATTCCACATGACTAAATCTCCTGTCCTAATCGTGACAGCGACTCATGGACGGCTAACGCCTACTCGTTGCAGAGCCGAGGGGAGCGGGGCTGGCGACTGTCGTGGCGGAAGTTGTCGATCGGCCGTCGAGCAGGTGGTGATAGCGCGACGCCGCGCACGAGAGGCCAGGCACGCCCAATCCGCAGGACAGCAACTCATTCCAAATCTCCTCGGCATCTTCGGCAAAACGGAATAGCGTGCAGTCCGACTTGTCGACCGTGCCACTGGCGATCAGCGCATCGAAGTTAACCGCCGCGCGCCAGTACTTCTCGTCAAATAGGACGATCGGGATTGGCGGCGACTTTCCGGTCTGACGCAGCGTGAGAATTTCAAAGAGTTCGTCGAACGTGCCAAAGCCGCCGGGAAAGGCGACCAAGGCGTTGGCGCGCATTGCCAAATGCATCTTGCGCATCGCAAAATAGTGAAATTGGAAGGTCAGTTCGGGAGTCGAGTAGGGGTTCGGCTTTTGCTCCCTCGGGAGCGTGATGTTAAAGCCGATAGAGGGAGCGCCAGCGTCATGCGCGCCGCGATTGACCGCCTCCATAAGACCGGGCCCGCCGCCGGTCGCTATGACGTTGTCACGCACGCCACCATTGTCGGTCAGCGCGCCGCCACGTTGCGACGCTATCAAGCCGAACTGACGAGCTTGTTCATACCAGTCGGCGTGTTTTCCAGGCCCGTTCTGCCGCACGCGCGCTGATCCAAAGACCACGATGGTCGATCGTACGCCCCAGCTTCGTAGCGCTTCTTCGGCCTTGGCGTATTCGAGCAGAAACCGTACGCCTCGCATCGAGTCGCCTAGGAGGAAGTCTTGATCCAAGGCGGGCAGAATGTATGAAGACGAGTTTCGTTGGGAGAAAGCAAGCCCGGAATCGGGTTGCGAAACACCGTCGGACGTCGCTTTTTGCGAGGAATTATTTTCGGTCATTCCGCCCACTTTCGCTCCCGCCGCCCGTCCCGGCTTTCGCTGGGACGGGCGGGAGTGGGATCCTACTTGCAGCCGGAGTTCTGTGTCTGGGTTTGCCCCGGTCCGCAGGGGCGAGTTCCCATCTGGCCATGCTCCATGTTCTTATCATTCTGCATCATCTTCTGGCCCTGGTCCCGCATCATACGGCCGTGCTCCATGCCTTGCGGCGCGGAAGTCGTTCCGGTCGTCTGTTGATCGGTCGCTGTCCCCGAGGGCTGCCCCGGCTGAGCTTGCGTGGTCGACGGCTGATTGCCAGTCTGGGACTGGTCGTTATGCATCATCTTCTGACCCTGGTCGCGCATCATGCGACCGTGCTCCATGCCTTGCATAGGCATGGAATTGGTCCCAGTTTTCGGTTGATCGGCTGCTGCCCCCGAGGATTGGCCTGGCTGAGCTTGCGTCGGCGGATTGCCACTCTGCCCCGATTGGGACTGAGCCAGCGCAGCACCAAAGGACAATGCCATCGCTGCCGCGATGGCGGTTGGGATTGCGATTCTTGAGAACGAGTTTGACATGGGAATTCCTTATTCTCGATGAGAGGGCTCCGCAGCCCTAAGCTAAAGGTTAAAGCGCCGAGCGCCCGCCAAAGTTGATCTAGCTCAACAAGGAGCGGGTCACATCTGTAACGAGTTCCAGCGAACATCGTTCAAATGCGAGCATCGAAAGTTGCTCTGAACTGCAGGCCAATGCGGTCCGCCACGAAATCTAAAGGATGATTTTGCCCTCACCCTAAGTCGTGAAGCAGGCCTTACCACAGCTCATTCGTAACGCTCCTTGGTATGGGCTCGTTTGCCGCGACGGTAACGACGAGCCTGCCGGCAGAGTCCCTGCGGGCACGCTGGTCTGCCGACGCGCATGGAATTGTCGTCTGCGCCGCGCCCCTCTATTTTGCATTCCATCATCTCGGGTCAAGTCTCCAGGCCAAGCTATCCGGACCTTGCGTTCCCCAGCTTTGTCGATAGCCAACTGTCGTCCTTCGCAGTATAGAATGGTCGCGATATTTCGCCGTGATGGCGCTTCGTTCCGTGTTCCCAAACTTGCCCTGTTGGCGGTCGGTGGAATTTACTGCTTGCTGCTTGCCGGTGCTCGCCCCACAGAGAGTGGGGTTAGGTCGCAGCGAGGTTCCTGCACATTCGAGAGTTTGTCGAAAGCTGATCTTCTAGCAACCGCAACGTAGGAACGAGTGCTCGCGGCAGGACCGGCACATCTTGAGCAATCGCTGCCTGAGCTGGCCGCGTGCGCGATGCAGCCGAACCGTCAGCGCATTGACTGTCAGCCCAAGGGCGGCGGCGGCCGCAAGCCTATCCTCGGCCTCCAGGTCAATCCGGCGGATCACTTGCGCATATTCCGTGTTGAGCGAAGGCAAAATCAGGTGAACGCACTCGCACGCCGCGGCCTCGCTCTCGTCGCCAATCGGTTCCGGCGAACCCTGTTGCAGCAGAAGGTCGTTCTCATTGCGGCGGCGGAATGCCTGGCGGCGCTGGTGATCAACAATAGCAGACGCGACGATGCGGCTGAGCCAGCCATGGACGGCACCTTCATCGCGAAGCGCTTCGGCTTTCTCCATCGCGCGAAGAATGACACTATGCAAAACATCCTCGGCGTCGGCCGCATTTCCAAGCCGGCGGACAAGGTAAGCTCTCAGACGATCATAGCCCCGAGATAGCGCGTCCCCGACGACGGCCTGCCGCGGAGAGGAGGTCGTCTGAGGAGCGGGCGAAGCGGACGGCTTCTCTGACATTTTGGCGCCAAGCTTGAATGTGACGGGGCCGTGCTTAAAGGAAAACAATAATCAGCTTCCGCTTGATACAGCTCAACAAACACGAGCGCAAGCCGAGATACATTTTAAAGAAACTTGAGAAGAGGAGGGATCGCGCTTCCGCCGCGTCCCTGATTTTTGATCGTTTGGTTCTGACGCTGCTCCGCGCGTTCGGCCGTGTGCGCAACTGGGCGCCTGACGACTTTGTGTGATGGGCGCTAATGCAGGGTGTGTTTGTTCGATTGCAGCGCAAGACCCGGCACGCCGGCAAAAGCAGCTCGATCACGATCTAAGAGGACTTGGAGTTCTGAGGGGAACCTTTCCGTGAGCATTAAATTGAGCTTTCTCGGCGCCGCTGGCACGGTCACGGGATCCAAATATCTCTTGGAAAACGGATCGCAACGACTGCTGATCGACTGTGGGTTGTTCCAAGGCGAACGAGAACTCCGCGAGGCAAACTGGTCGCGATTTCCGGTCGATCCGGCAAGCATTTCGGCCGTGATGCTGACCCACGCCCATCTCGATCACTCCGGCTATCTTCCCAAGCTGGTCAAGGGCGGCTTTCGAGGGGATATCCTGTGTAGTGAGGCAACAGCCGACCTCTGCGAGATCCTGTTGCGCGATGCTGGGCATCTCCAGGACAGCGATGCGCATTTTGCCAATCGCCACGGGTTTTCTCGCCATAAGCCGGCTCTGCCCCTCTACACGGTTGAAGATGCTGAAGCTGCGCTGCGGCAGCTGTGGACCATTCCCTTTCATCAGACTCAAACGTTGCCCGGCGGCGCGCAGCTGCGTCTCTCGCGCGCCGGACACATTTTGGGTGCGGCATCGCTCCAAGTCGAATGGGGCGGGGTGAGTGTCCTGTTCTCTGGCGATCTCGGGCGGTTCAATGATCCGCTGATGGTTGACCCTGAGGCGCGTCCCGATTCGCAATATGTCGTCGTCGAATCAACCTATGGCGATCGCCAGCATCCGCAAGCCGACCCGCAGAGCGAACTCGACGACATTGTCAATCGCACCGTTCGGCGGGGCGGAACGGTCGTCGTACCAGCCTTTGCGGTCGGGCGGGTGCAGAGCCTGTTGTTCTACTTCGAACGTCTGAAGGCGGCCGAAAAGCTCGCAAACGTCCCAATTTTTCTCGACAGCCCGATGGCGGTCAATGCCAGTGAGATCTTTTGTCATCATCGAAGGGATCACAAACTGTCAGAAGCCGAATGCCGTAGTTCGTGCGCGGTGGCGACCTACATCCGCAGCGTGGAAGATTCGAAGCGATTGGGCGCCATGGCGATACCCAAGGTCATCATATCCGCGAGTGGGATGGCGACCGGCGGACGCGTCCTGCACCACCTCAAGCGCTTTGCGTCCGATCCGAAAAGCACGATTCTGTTTGCCGGCTATCAGGCGAAAGGGACGCGCGGGGCGGCGATGATGGCGGGTGCGAGAGCCATCCGGATCCACGGCGAGGACATTCCAGTCCGAGCCGAAGTCAGGAATATCAGCGCGCTGTCGGCTCACGCGGATGCCGAGGAAATCTTGGCATGGCTGAGGACCGCCAAGTCCGCCCCTAGCATGACATTCATCACGCACGGCGAGCCCGCTGCGTCGGATGCATTGCGCTCTCGCATTGAGCGCGAGCTTGGCTGGAGCGCGACAGTCCCGGCGCGGATGGAGGTCGCCGTCCTTTCTCCACCCAAGCCTATTGCAACCGCCCGCGCAAAACGTTCCTGATACGGCCGACTCGGCGAGCGCCTGGTCATTTGATACGTCCGAACCTCGCTCGCTCTCCTGTGATCGCTGCTTTGCAAAATCGGCAGTGCGGTGATCCAGTCGATCGGCCCTCGTTTGAAACGCATGGACTGTGTGGAATCCGTGGATAGGCCCGCATGCACAGCGGGCGACTGAGCTCGTGTCGTTTCCAACATGTTCATCGTCGCCATCACCCTTTAAGTTGAACCCAGATGCGGTGTTCCCCTTGTAGGTGACATCGAATGGAAGCACTCCTCGGTCAGCGCCTCGCTCGCCTCGGGCACGGCAAATCGTCTTAGGAGGAGTTCTTGCCTTCCTTGCCGAAACCAAGAGCGACCACGCCGCGCACAGCCGACGTGGTGATGGACGACATCTCCCCGACCCGATCGCAGCCTTAATGGCTTCAACCAACATCGTTGGTCACTGATGCTTCTCCATGCAATACGCATACATGTCACCATTATGGTGGCACGTCATCATCCGCACGGTTGGGCGATAGGAACGGCAACCAGGCGCGGCCGATCGAGAAGAATCCCACGTAGCTTCGGGTTTCAACCCGATATTCCGGGGAGCCGATAAACCTTGATCCACCGCAAGCCCCGACACCCCATTCGGGTGCAATAATCAAACAACTCTGAACGGCAATCGAGGCAAGCAGTGAAGGCGTATTTCATTGGCGGGGGCATCGGATCGCTTGCTGGCGCGGCATTTCTGATCCGCGATGCCGCCGTTGCCGGACGCGGCATCACGATCTACGAGGCGCTGCCGGCGCTCGGCGGCAGCCTGGACGGCGCGCAACTTCCGAACGGCGCCTATACGTTGCGCGGCGGCCGCATGCTCACCACCGATCATTACGAATGCACCTGGGATCTCCTGTCGTCGATCCCCTCGCTCGAACGTCCCGGCTTGAGCGTGCATGACGAGACAGTCGCCTTCAACGAGGAGAACAGGGCCAATTCCCGCGCGCGTCTCGTCGACCGCAATCGCTTCAAGGTCGACGTCTCGCATATGGGCTTTTCCGGCCGCGACCGGCTGGAGCTCTTGCGCCTGGTCGAGACCTCCGAGGAGACGCTCGGCAACAGTCGGATCACCGACTGGCTGTCACCCGGATTCTTCGAGTCCAATTTCTGGTACATGTGGCAGACCACCTTCGCCTTCCAGCCCTGGCATAGCGCGGTCGAGCTGAAGCGCTATCTGCATCGCTTCATGAACGAGTTCCCGCGCATCGAAACGCTCGGCGGCGTCAAGCGCACCGTCTACAATCAATACGACGCGATCGTGCGGCCGCTGACCGACTGGCTGAAGCGACATGGCGTGCAGTTCGTGCAGGACACGCGTGTGGTCGACATGGCGTTAGAACGGGAGGGCGAGAAACTGCGCGTGCGCCAGCTCGTGCTCAACCGCGACGGCCGGACGGCGGAGATCCGCCTCGAGGATGGCGACCTCGTGTTCTTCCAGAACGGCTCGATGACGGATGCCTCGAGCCTTGGCTCGATGACGGAGCCGCCGACGCATCTGACCAAGGCCGACAGCCAAGGCTGGGCGCTCTGGGAGAAGATCGCGAAGGGACATCCCGAATTCGGCAACCCGGCCGCGTTCAACAGTTCGATCCCCGAATCCTGGTGGTTGTCCTTCACCGTCACCTGCCGTGACAGCCGGTTCTTCGACCAGATGGAAGCCTTCTCCGGCAACACGGCCGGCACCGGCGGCCTCGTGACCTTCAAGGATTCCAACTGGCTGATGTCGGTGGTGCTGTATCATCAGCCGCATTTCGTGAACCAGCCGCAAAACGTGCAGGTGTTCTGGGGCTATGCGCTGCATCCCGACCGCGTCGGCAATTTCGTCGCCAAGCCGATGTCGGAATGCAACGGCGCCGAGATCCTGACCGAGCTGTGCGGGCACCTGAACTTCGATCGCACGGTGTTCGAGGATGCGATCTGCATTCCCTGCCGCATGCCCTACATCACCAGCATGTTCATGCCGCGCGCGCTCACCGACCGGCCGCTGCCGGTGCCGAAGAACTCGGTCAACCTCGCCTTCGTCAGCCAGTTCGTGGAGATTCCCGACGACGTCGTCTTCACCGTGGAGTACTCGGTGCGCGCGGCGCAGATGGCGGTCTATCAACTCATGAAGATCGATCGCCCGATTCCGCCGGTGACCCGCCACGACAAGTCACCGGCTGTGCTACTGAGGACCGTTGAGAAAGCGTTTGCTTGACTTAACCGCTGAATGCGAGGTGTCGGATGACAATGCGACTCGCCCATCTATTTGGTGCAATTGCGCTCGCGCTTCCAGTTGCTGGATCGGCGCACGCCGGGCAGTGCGCCCAGGAGATCGCGGCTTACGAAAGCGCGGTTGCCGACCTTGCGGCGCGGGGTTGGTCCGCACACCAGTCAGTGCGTGCGCAGATGCATCGCCAGCCCACGATCAGGTCCGCGACCGAGGCCGACGCGCGGGCAAAGATCGAGGCGGCCCACGATCGGGCTGCGTTGGATCGCGCGCGGAAAGCTGACGAGGTAGGTGACGAGGCCGGCTGTCTCCGCGCCTTGTCGCAGGCGCGTCGCCATCCGCATCGTCAGAATGATTGAAAATGCCACTTTAATTTAGTGCTCAGCTTTATCGTCACGAACCCATAGAATTCAGGTCTTCGGCGATAGGACTAGACTTTGAAGATGTTTGGAGCGGCTCGCAAGCGCGAGCCGCGGCAATATGCCGCTACGGGAGCTGCTTCATTGCTCTGCGAGGAGACAATCCAGGCACGCAATCTGGCCGACGACAGCGCGACGATCAGCGCAGCTCTACTCCGGCGCGCGATCGACGCGGCATGGACCATACTGCTCACGGCGCCATGGCTATTCGGGAACATTTGCCAATTTATTGATGTCGTCGGCATCCTGCGAGCTCTTGAGCAATCTGCCGACCATCTCGTAGGTTCGGGTAATCTCCGCAAGGCGGCTCATTTCGCGCGTGCTCTGCACATTGGATTTCTCCAAGGCGCCGCTCGTGAGGGTGATAGCCGGCGGAGCGATGTCAGAAGGCGGGTCGTCGGACCTGAATAGAGTCCCGCCGATGGGTTGAAGTAACTGCGGCCGTTCGAAGCGGACCACGCGGAGCTGACCGAGGAAGCCTTGCTTCGTGTTGACAATCCCAGTAGGCGAGATCTCCAATCCCCCTTGGTTGGGCGGGACCTGCAGTGGACCGTTTTGGCCGAGGATAGGTTGTCCTTCCAGCGTCACGAGACGGCCACTGCCATCAATCGTGAACGCGCCGTTTCGCGTGAAGCGCTCGCCTCGCTCGGTCTGTACTACGAAATACCCCTGGCCATTGATGGCAACATCGAGCGGGTTGCCCGTCAATTCAGTGGCGCCTTGGGAATCGTCGGTGAATTGAAATCGTGGGTCGGGCAGCGAGAGCGGTCGCTCTCGCTGCGCCGCTTCATTCAGACCTCTCTCCGGCTTGAGGTATTCACGAAACGACAGTTCCCGCGCCCGAAATCCAACCGTATCGAGGTTTGCCACGTTCTGCGCGGTGACATCGAGCTTGCGCTGCAACGAGATCAGCCGCGACAGGTGAATCAGGGTCGTCCCACCCATGACGAGAAAACTTCCGGTGCGAATCAGAGCCACGTCGAGCTGAGTTGAGGTCGGGCGCGGTGTCAATGGCGGCTTCGACCAACACGGATGATCGCTACGCCGGGGCGCATCACTTCTGTCCGGGAAAGTCGTGGGCGCTCCACCTATGGTGATCGAGTGCGGACAGGGTAGAGAAAGCACCGGGGTTTGAGCTGGATCAAGGAACGTCCGAGGGAATATCCTTAATCTCCTAAAAGGAGGATCTTGACAATCTCTTGCCTCTCTCAGTATGGCCACGCAGGTGGTTGAAACGCGATGCGCCTTGTTCGGCCGATATTTGCCCTGATCATCGCCGTCTCGGTGGCGCTGCTACCGACGGTGGGGTTTGCCGCACCCATGAACGTACTGGCGGGGCAGCAAACGATGGCGGGGTCCTCGGCGGGCGAGGACGGATGTTGTCAAGATGACATCGACGTCAAGCCTTGCGACCAGCAGAAGGCTCAATGCCCGATGGCCTTCTGCGCGGCGCAAGCAGCTAGCATCGGTTTCGCATCACCCTTCTGGTTCAATCCCCCAGTAGCCAGTGGCGATCGGCTGCCGACCCCGCTGGATCAGGTCGCTTCGCTCCACCGCGGAAGTCCCCCTTTCAAGCCTCCTCGCATCTGACTGTTGGCACTGCAACCGCGGGAGCCCGTTCGCGCCCGCGCGTGACGCACTATCGCGACAGTCAGAGAGGGAAAACCATGCAGTGGAAGATTGCAGCCGTTGCGGCGCTTGCCGCGACAACAGCCATTGCTGAGCACGCCTGGGCCGCGGCCAGCGATTACGTTTTCGAACCTGTAAGCGCGGAGGTGAAAAAGGGGGAGGACGTCCCCATTGCGGTCCGCCTGATCAACAAGGCGACCGGAAACCCAGTCACTGATGCGGTGATCTTTCGTTCGCGGGTCGATATGGCGCCGGACGGAATGGCGGAAATGGAATCCCCAGTGACGGCCTTACCGTCAAAGGAGCCAGGTATCTATCCGTTCACGGCTGATTTGCCGATGCCAGGACGCTATCAGCTGAGTGTTGCCGCCAAGGTCCAAGGCGAGCAGGAGACGGTGACCGGCAAGGTCGTGATCAAGGCCAGCAAATAGGCGCGCATTTCGAATGCGAAATGCCGTCAAGCCGTTGCGCCTCTTGATGCAGCTCAACACGCCTCACAGCCCTCCTTCCAAGGTAACGACGATGAAACACTCCATCATGACAAAGCTCGCGCTCGCAATCGTGCTGGGCGCGGCCAGCTACTGGTCGGCCCAACAGCCGCTATTACAAGAACTCTTGCATCCGGCGCCACCGGCATCCGCCGCCGAGCGCTCGGTGCTTTATTACCGCGATCCCAGCGGAGCGCCCTTATGGTCGGCCGCTTCCAAAAAAGACCAGCGAGGGATCGACTATCTTCCAGTCTATGACGATCAGGAGCCATCACTCGAGCCCCCGGGGAAAAAGGCTCAGGTTCAAAACGCGAACGGGCCGCGCAAGATTCTCTACTATCGCAATCCCATGGGCCTACCGGATACTTCGCCGATACCCAAGAAAGATCCCATGGGGATGGACTATGTGCCCGTCTATGAGGGCGATGAGCCGGACGACGGTTCGATCAAGCTCTCACCGGGCAAAATCCAGCGTACGGGAGTAAAATCCGAGCCGGTCGAGCATCGGATCATGCGCACGCCGGTACGGGCACCCGGGACTATCCAACTTGACGAGCGACGTGTCTCGGTCATTGCAATGCGGTCCGAGAGCTTCGTGCAGAAGATCGCTGACGTCACAACCGGCACGCGCGTGAAGGCCGGCCAGCCGCTGATGCAAATCTACAGTTCGGCAATCGCGTCTGCCGCTGCGGAGTACCTCACAACGATCACCTCGAAAACCACCGGAGGTGTGGAGGAGTACGGCCGGGGTTCGCGACAACGCTTGATGAATTTGGATGTTCCTGAGCGGGTCATCTCGTCGATGGACAAGACGCGCGTTGCGCCGGTGACGATCGAATGGACCGCGCCGCGAGACGGTATAGTCCTTGAACGAAACGCGGTTGAGGGAATGCGCGCGCAACCCGGCGACGTACTCTTTCGGATCGCCGACATTTCGTCGGTCTGGGCGCTGGTCGATGTGGCCGAGCGCGACCTCGGCAGCGTCGCGGTCGGCCAGCCCGTCAATGTCCGGGCTCGCAGCTTCCCTGGCCGGACGTTTACCGGAACCATCAGCGTGATCTATCCGCAGGTCAACCGGGATACCCGCACAGCCCGCATGCGAATTGAACTGTCCAACTCCGATTTTGCACTGCTTCCGGACATGTATGTCGATGCCGAAATCGACACCGCAAGTTCAGCTCCTACGCTCGCGGTCCCCGAGAGTGCGGTATTGGATACCGGCACCCGACAGGCCGTTCTTGTCGACAAGGGGGAGGGGCGCTACGAGCCGCGCGAGGTCAAGCTAGGCCGACGGGGCAGTGGATACGCCGAGATCAGAGACGGCCTTGCCGAAGGCGAAGCTGTCGTGACAACGGCGAACTTCCTAATTGATGCGGAGAGCAACCTCAAAGCCGCTCTGAAAAGCTTTGCACAGGCGGCGACAAGTTCGGATGCAAGCGACACCTCAGGGCATACGCAGCACACGGGAGACCACAAATGATTTCCCGTGTGATTGCCTGGTCGGCACGAAATCTGTTGTTGGTGTTGTTCGGCACCGGCTTTGCAGCCGCTGCGGGGCTGTATGCCCTGATCCACCTGCCTCTGGACGCAATTCCCGATCTGTCCGACACGCAGGTGATCGTCTACACCGAATATCCCGGTCAGGCGCCGCAGGTGGTGGAGGACCAGGTCACTTACCCCTTGACCACGGCGATGCTGACAGTGCCGAAGTCCAAGGTGGTGCGCGGGTTCTCCTTTTTCGGCGTCTCTTTCGTCTATGTGATCTTCGAGGATGGCACCGACATTTACTGGGCGCGTTCGCGCGTGCTCGAGTTTCTCAACAGTGCCGCCTCCCGCCTGCCCGTGGGAGTTGCGCCGACCATCGGGCCAGATGCGACCGGGGTGGGGTGGGTGTACCAGTACGCGGTCATCTCGAAGGAGATGAATCTCGCCGAGACGCGAACACTCCAGGACTGGAATCTGAAATTCGCGCTGGCGAAGGCCGAAGGAGTGGCCGAGGTCGCAAGCGTCGGCGGCTTTGTCAAGCAGTACAACGTCGTCCTCGATCCTCAGCGCATGCGCGATCGCGGCATCAGCATGCAAAAGATTCGAGAGGCCATCCGCGCCAGCAACACGGATGTGGGCGGCCGCACCGTCGAGTTGTCGGAATTTGAATATGTGATCCGGGGCAAGGGCTATCTGAAGAGCATCGACGACCTCGGCAACATCGTGCTTAAGACCAGCAACGGCACCCCGGTTCTGCTGCGTGACGTCGCGCGGGTCGAACTCGGACCTGACGAAAGGCGCGGAATTACCGAACTGAACGGTGAAAACGAGGTCGCGAGCGGGATCGTGCTGCAGCGCTTCGGCGTGAACGCGCTCAACGTCATCGAGAATGTCAAGAAGCGTTTTAGCGAGATCGCAACCAGCCTGCCGAAATCGGTGGAGATCGTGCCGGTCTATGACCGCTCCAACCTGATCTATGCCGCGATCGATACGCTCAAGCACACCCTGCTTGAGGAAAGCATTGTGGTTGCCGTCGTCTGCGTGCTGTTCCTGCTGCACGTCCGCAGCGCGCTGGTCGCGATACTGATGCTGCCGGTCGGTGTGCTGATGGCGTTCGGAGCCATGAAGCTGCTTGGGCTGGGCTCGAATATTATGAGCCTAGGGGGCATCGCAATCGCGATCGGCGCGATGGTGGATGCCGCCATCGTCATGATCGAGAACGCGCACAAGCACCTGGAGCGCGCCGAGCCAGACCAGTCGCGCATCAGCATCCTGATCGATGCAGCTTCCGAAGTTGGTCCGGCGTTGTTCTTCAGTCTTCTGATCATCACCGTCTCGTTCATGCCGATCTTCACCCTGGAGTCGCAGGAGGGGCGCCTGTTCAGTCCCCTTGCGTTCACCAAGACGTTCGCGATGGCAGCCGCAGCCCTGTTATCAGTGACCCTCGTGCCCGCTCTAATGGTGATTTTTGTGCGGGGCAAGATCGTTCCCGAGCACAAGAACTTCATCAACCGTTTCCTGATCTGGATTTATCGGCCCATCATCAAAGGTGTGCTGCGCGCCAAGATCTTGGTCATCCTGCTCGCGGTGGCCGTGCTCGCTGCGACGCTATGGCCGGCCCGCCAGCTCGGTACCGAGTTCATGCCTGCGCTCAACGAAGGCACACTCTTGTATATGCCGACGACCCTGCCCGGCATTTCCGTGACCAAGGCGGCCGAATTGATGCAGATGCAGGACCGGATCATTCGATCGTTTCCGGAGGTCGCCTCCGTCTATGGCAAGGCCGGCCGCGCGTCGACCGCCACCGATCCTGCTCCGACCGAGATGTTCGAGACCGTCGTCAATCTAAAGCCGAAGGAGGAGTGGCGTCCGGGCATGACGATCGACAGCCTGATTGCAGCAATGGACAAGGCGCTCCAATTCCCGGGCGTTTCCAACGCCTGGACCATGCCGATCAAGGCGCGGATCGACATGCTCTCGACCGGAATTCGCACGCCGATCGGTGTGAAGGTGATGGGCACCGACCTCGCCGAGATCGACAGGCTGGCCAAGCAGATCGAGCCGGTGCTGAAGGCGGTGCCCGGCACGTCTTCCGCCTACGCGGAGCGCAGCCTTGGTGGCTATTACCTGGAGATCAATCCGGACCGGGTGGCGCTGTCTCGCTATGGCCTGATGGTTCAGGATGTCCAGGACACGATCGCCAGTGCGCTGGGCGGCCAAGCCGTCACCACCACAGTGGAGGGGCGGCAACGCTTTACGGTGAACCTGCGCTACCCGCGGGATCTCCGGGACAATCCGAAGGCGATCGCAAACGATATTCTGGTGCCAATGCCGGCCGGTGGCGCGGTGCCGCTCGGAGAGGTCGCAACGGTCGACACAAAGCGCGGTCCGACATCGATCCGGACCGAGAATGGACAGCTCTCGACCTACATCTATGTCGACATCCGCGACCGCGACATCGGCGGATATGTCGCCGATGCCCAGCAGGCGGTAGCGGCAAGCGTCCAGTTTCCGCCTGGCTATTATGTGGTCTGGAGTGGCCAATACGAATATCTGCAGCGCGCCGCCGCGCGGCTGAAGATCGTCGTCCCGGTCACGCTCACCATCATTTTTCTCCTGCTCTATCTCAACTTCCGCTCACTCACTGAGACCGCCATCGTGATGCTGTCCCTGCCATTCGCGCTCGTCGGAGGGCTCTGGATGATGTGGTGGCTCAGCTTCAACCTGTCGGTTGCGGTCGTCGTCGGCTTCATTGCACTGGCCGGGGTCGCAGCTGAAACCGGCGTCGTGATGCTGATCTACCTCAATCACGCACTCACCGAGATGAAGATCAAGCGGGAATTCGAAGGTCGCGCATTAACTCGCAACGATCTTTACGCTGCGATCATGGAAGGCGCCGTCGAGCGGGTGCGACCGAAAATGATGACCGTCGTCGCCATCATGGCAGGCTTGCTCCCGATCATGTGGAGCACGGGGACGGGGTCCGAGATCATGCAACGGATTGCGGTGCCGATGATCGGAGGCATGATCTCATCGACCTTGTTGACGCTGATCGTCATCCCGGCCATTTTTGGCCTAGTCCGGGGTGTTGGATTACCTGATGAAGATCGCGACCAGAAGCCGGGACGTCCGTCGGTCAGCAAGCCAACTGCCCGTATTCGCCTTGTTCCCGAGCCAGCCGAATGAGGCCATCCGTAATGGACACTACAAGTTTGCCGCCTGAACTTGAGGGGCTCTCGAAAGACATGGCAGCGACATCATCATCCCCCGAGCCTGCTCGCTCGTGTCTCTCAACCTATCAGCTGCGGTGGTGAATCCGTGCACGATGGCGTTCATGAAGCCGGCGCAAGCCAGTCCGCGCTGAGAGGATGGACGCGGGTGAGGGCGGCTTTCGTCACCAGCCAGCGGGACCTGCGGCTGGACTTATTCCGGGGCTTCGCAAACTGGGCGATCTTCCTCGGGCACATCCCGGATGCCGTCCTTTCCTGGTTTACGACGCGCAACTACGGCTTCAGCGATGGTGCGGATCTGTTTGTGTTCATTTCGGGCTACACCGCCACGCTCGTTTTCGGGCGGATGATGCTGGAGCGTGGATTCCTGATTGGTGCCACGCGCCTGATGCGCCGGGTCTGGCAGCTCTATGTAGCGCATTTGCTCATCTTCCTGGTCTATACCGTTGCGGTGCACTATCTGGCGCACAATTTTGACGTGCCGCACCTGATGGACCAGTTCAATGTCCGCAATTTGATGGACCATCCGGTGGAGACGCTGGGTGAGGGCCTGATCCTGAAGTTCAAGCCCCTCAATCTCGACGTGCTGCCGCTCTACATCGTTTTGATGGCGTCGTTTCCACCCATTCTGTGGCTGATGCTGCGCTTCCGGAACGGCGTGCTGATCGGCTCAGTGTTGCTTTACCTCGCGGCGCGCCACTTCCAGTGGAACTTGCCGTCCTATCCCGCCGGTGTTTGGTACTTCAACCCGTTTACCTGGCAGCTCGTCTTTTTTCTGGGCGGCTGGCTTGCTGTGGGCGGGGCGCAGACCGTGCAGTTTCTGGTGAGGTCGCGCGCTGCGCTCGCGGTCAGCATGAGCTTTTTGATCTTCGGTCTTCTGATGACGCTGGCTCAGCCGATCCCTCTGCTGCGAGAGCTCTTCCCGGACGCACTGTTCGAACTGTTCACGCCGAATGACAAGACGAATCTGGCGCCCTATCGCGTTCTGCATCTGTTGAGCCTTGCGCTCGTCGTCGTCCATTTCCTGCCTTCGCACGCGCGAGTGTTAACATCGCCGGTGCTGCGGCCCTTGATCAAGTGTGGTCAGCAATCGCTTGAGGTCTTTTGCGTTGGTGTATTCCTCTCCTTTTTGGCGCATGTCGTCCTTGAGTTGACCTCTGATGGCATGATTGCTCAGCTCATCGTGGGGGTCGCTGGGCTTTGGATACTAACCACTATCGCGTACTATAGGTCCTGGTCGAAGCGCGTCGACAAGTCCGCGCATCACGAAGCGCGCGCCACGAAGGGATAGAATGGCATGAAGACGCTCAGAGGCACAGAGCTTGGAGCGAAGAAGGCGGCGCTTGCTCTCGCTGATGGCGTTGAAGAATTCTACACGAGGCGACGTTCTCGAACACCGAGGGAACGATCGTGAGGTTCGCGCCTCTCTATGTCGGGCTGATCGCGGCCGGAGTTTTTGCGGCAGGGCTTATCAGCATCCCACTATATCGAAGTGGTTCGATGGTGACGGCCAATTTTGCGGGCGCTGTTCAGCCGCTGCCACTCTCTGCCAAGCATGAGTTTATCGGCGGAAGATGCGAAGCATGCCATACCCCGTTGCGCGGCATCGAGGCGGCCTCCTGCATCTCATGTCATGCGACCGCAGCGGGCGATTTAGGCAAGCAGTCGACCGCCTTCCACGCTTCTGCACAGCAATGTCGCGACTGCCACCCCGAACATAAGGGTACGGGCCGACTGATCACGATGGATCATTCCGCGCTGTTAAAAATAGCCGCTCGCTCGCCGGCTGGCCAGCCGCAACATCTCTCCATCTCCCGAGAGATGGTCGACGACCTCAAGGGCGTTTTGGGAATTCCTGCTTCGCAGTCAGAGCAGAGAACCGGCCTCGATTGTATGAACTGCCACAGCAATCGGGATCCGCACCGCGAATTATTCGGAAAGGACTGCGCGGCGTGCCACGAAACTACCGCGTGGCAGGTCGCGGGCTACGTTCATCCGTCTGTGACATCGAAGGACTGCGCCCAATGCCATCAGGCTCCGCCCAGCCACTACATGGAGCACTTCGTAATGATGGACCGCATGATCACCGGTCAAGAGCATGCTGAAGTCAACCAGTGTCATCTTTGTCACCGAACCGACTCGTTTAATGACATCAAAGATATCGGATGGCTGAAGCATCACTAGTCCGCAAAGATGGCTATGACGGATAGCATCTTTGCGGTCTTTCTTGCAGAGCGAATGATGCAGAAGCGCAATGTGTCGCAGCGCAAGATGCTGGGCCAAGCCTGATTGACTGGCATCCCGAGTGTTGCATGGTTAATGCGAGCGAGATTGCGAAGGCATATCGGCGTTTTTCCTGAACGGTTTGCTTACAGAAGCCGGAGCATCGGCATGCTCCTTGCCGGCGAGACAGAGCAGGCCGGCGAAAGTCCTAACCTCGCCTGGCCCGGCTCTCAAAGGGAGCATTCACGATGAGATTCACGCCAAAAAGCGAAAGAGGACGCCGAAAAGCGGCGAATCCATATCTTGAGCAGTCCCCTCGGCACCGTCTTGTAGCTGGAACGGCTATTCTCGCGCTGGATAGGAAGAGGCTCGCCCATGATGCAGCGGGGATCGAGGCGCTGCCCGTGCGCTGTTCCTGGAAGCGCACACGCGACCGCCGGCGCAGGATCATCCTCGATTTCGACGCCACCGACGGCCCGCCGTACGGGCATCAGGAGGGACGCTTCTTCCATGGCTGTTCCGATTGCTGCGTTATCGACCGCTCTGCGTGTTCTGCAGTCGGCATCTGTTGGCAGCCAAGCTGCGCTCCTCGGACATCGACCCAGTGCGGGCAGCATCGCTTTGCGCGCGAGGGATGGCGCGGTGCGAGCAGAACCGTGTGGAGTACCTGTTCGGGCTTGCCGCAACAGTACGCGAGAAGGATTGCGCGACGCGTCGCGCCCTCGAAGGTCGAGAGGCCCATCTGGAGACGGCGAGCCAGTGGAACCGCGCCTTTTCCGGCTCGAAAGTGCTGATGGCTGCGGACTCCTGCCAGATTTCCATCCCCAACTATGACAAGCTGAGGCAGAACCTCGGCTGGATGATCCGACACCACTCGGGGCGAGATCCTGGACCGCCAGCTTTTCGCCAAGGGAACCGGGAGCCGCCGCCTCACGGATGGCAAGCCGGTCCGCGATCAATACGGCCGCGACCGGATCAGGGAGCTGCATCTGCAATCCCACGGGAGTCTTCACAACGGCGAAGTCGCAGCCATCCCGCCATCATCCCGGCGTTTGTTCCAGCCGGTTTCGACCGTTGCCCATGAAGCTTGCGCCCCACACGCATCATCCCAGGTCATCACGATGATCCTGCGGAAAGGAGCATTGTATCTGCGACGGAGCGGCGCGGCAGATTGTCGTGCTCATGATCAGCAGGCCGATACCGGTGTGGGCCGGCGGCATTATGTCGCTGCCATTAAATGCGGGTTCTGTCGTGTAGAGTGCGCCCCGACATTTCTTCGCATTCTCTAAGTGGGAAGGGCCTAGCCGACGGCAATGGGCGATAACAATGGTCAATCGTGGGTTGATCCGGATCAACTATGTCCGGAACGTCGCCGGTAAGGTGCGCCACCTTCTAGGGCATCTCAATATGCTGTTTGAGAACCGAACTGATGCCTGGCGGCTGCCCGCGACCGCACTCCCGAAATACGGTGGGCGGCGTGCCGACTCGCACACTGAAGAAGCCTGGCGCATCAGTTCTGTAAGGAGGCCCCCGTTTTTTCTTCGCGCGCCGCTGACGCTTCTCCTGATATCCCTCGGCGTTGTCGCCGCGGTGTGGTGGTGGCTGGGCACACCCGTCAGCTTGGTGCGCGCACCGATCGATCCGAACAACAAGCTACAATGCATATCGTACGCGCCCTTCCGCAGCCGTCAGACGTCATTGTCGCCAGCGACGCAAGTGTCGCGCGAACAGATCGCGGAAGATCTCGTCCAGCTTGCGAAAATATCCGACTGCATCCGCACCTATGCGACCGATCTCGGTCTCGATCAAATTCCCGAACTTGCGGCCAAGGCCGGCCTCAAGGTCATTCAGGGCATTTTTCTTGATAAGGACCGGCAGAAGAATGCGACGCAGATCGCAACGGCGATACGCCTCTCCAAACAGTTTCCGGGAACCATCATCGCGCTCGTGGTCGGCAACGAGACCTTGTTGCGTCATGACATCACCGCGTCCGATCTCGCCGCTACGATCCGCTCGGTCAAGGCGCAGGTTGCCGTTCCCGTCACCTATGCCGACGTCTGGGAGTTCTGGCTGAGCAACCGCGAACTTTACGACGCGGTCGATTTCGTCACGGTTCATATCCTGCCGTACTGGGAAAATGTGCCGATCCGGGCCGAATTTGCTGCCGCGCACGTCGATACCATCCGCCGGCGGATCGCGTCGGCTTTTCCGGGCAAGGAAATCCTGATCGGAGAAATTGGCTGGCCAAGCGAGGGGCGGATGCGCGAGTCAGCGCTGCCCTCGCGCGTCAATCAGGCTCGTGTGGTCTCCGAGGTCCTCGATCTCGCTCGGCGCGAGAATTTCCGAGTCAACCCGTTCGAGGCCTACGATGAATCGTGGAAGCGAGACATCGAGGGCACGGTCGGCGGCTCCTGGGGCCTGTTCGATTCCGTGCAGCGCACGCTGAAATATCCGCCCGGCATTCCGATCAGCAATTTTCCGCTCTGGAAGCTGCAAATGTACAGCGGAATGGCGCTGGCAGTCCTCGTATTCGGCGCGGCCTGGCTGACCTTGCGCCGCAAGCCGGGGGAGCCCCGGCTCATCTCATGGCTTGCGGTCGGACTATCGGCAAGCACAGCCGGAATCCTGTTTGGGGTGGCCGCCCAGAAGATGTTCGATGAAAGTTACGGAGCGGGAGGCTGGCTTCTGTGGGGCTCGCTTCTGGCCGCGGCAACTGCTTCGCCGGTTTTTGGCGCCAACGCCCTTATGTCGGGTCGCCCGTCGCCGAGTTTTCTGGACGTGCTGGGTCCGAGGGGCTACCGGACTGAATCGCTGCTGGCGATCATGCACGGATTGGTCTTGATCGTAATCGTCGTGATCGGCACGGCGACCGCACTCGGCCTCGTGTTTGATCCACGATTCATTGACTTTCCTTTCGCGGCGCTGACCATGGCGGCGGTGCCTTTTGCGGCTATGACGGCGCTCAATCCCCCGAGGAAAGGAAACCGCCCTTTGGCGGAATCGATTTTTGCCGGCGTTTTTCTTGGAGCGGCGATCTACATAGGGTTCAACGAGGGGCCGGCCAATTGGCAATCGTTGTGGACTTGCGCTGCGTATGTACTGCTGGCTGTTACACTGTGGCGCGCGCGTGCCTGAGAATGGCGAGAGTCCTGTAGCTTCATGGCACATCATCCAACGGCAGCACTACTTGCGTTCGGTGCTTTGGTGTGGCGAGCACCCACTCGCGGTGTGTTGCGCAAGTATGCTGCTATCGTTCTCAGGTCAGGCCATTCTTGCGAATGGCCTGGAACAATCTCTTAACGCAAGCGCTGGTGACACTGGGCGGTATCGTGACTATGACAGGGTCGCGCCCAGGCTCGCGCACCTAAATCGGTCCCGCGGGAGCCCTGCTCCCCGTTTGATGCCGTGCCATTCACTCCCGTAAACGCGCCAAACTCTAGGCCCAGCCGCCACGGGGTAGCGGGACTGCGACGGATAAAGGCGCTGAGCGCCTGCAGCTGCTTTGTTTCAGCCTTACTTCGCACCCGTGTGATGCGGGACATCCGAATTTGGCCCCCCACTGTAATGATGGCTTCCGCCAGCACCTTTCTTCTTACCGGAAGACATGCCCATGTCCTTCTTTCCCATGTGATGGGGGACCTCGGTCTTCGGGCCACCGGAATAATGGTGGCCATTCTTCTCGGTATCGGGAGTCGTTTGCGTGCTCTGGGCAAGAGCAGACCCCGCGGCGAGGGCGGCGACGGCAGCGATGGCGAGCATCTTTGTCAAGTTCATGATTTCCTTCTCCTGGCAACGACAATTGCGACCTTAGGTCTAAAGATAAAAGCAAAATCGAACCTCTGCCAGTTGATTCATGTCAAAAGCGCATTCTGTTAGCACCCTCTGTGCTGCCTGAAATTTCAGCAAAATGCGCCGCATGCTTGCGGGGAGCCGGTTGCGAGACCTCCTACCAAGGTGTGTTATGAGAAGAAGCATGGGGTTGATTTGGCGCAAATCTCGGCAGGCAAAACCGGTCGATTGTTGAGTGTCGAACAGCTTTCGAGGCGACCCATGCCAACTGCTCCCGCCGCAAACCCAACAGTCGATCAGGTCGTTCCGACGACGACGGTGCAAGCCGCTCGCCTGCAAGCAATTTCGGAGCCTCAACAACCGGCATATTTGCAAAGACCGGATTTTGGCGCCCCGCAGGGCGCAGGCGAGCCTAGCGTATCCACCGCATTCGCGTATGGACGCGATTTGTGGGAGCGAACCATCCTGTTCTGGGACGCGCTCCGGCAACGTGCTGACAACATGATTGCTCATGAGCGAGCCGGCAAACCGCCGTTGCTCAATTTCGACTACGAAATCTTGTTGGACGCGCGTCAGTTTGAACGGCCCGTCAACTACGCGTTGGCAGCGATAAGAAAATATGGAGACAAATGCGTCGACGACTGTCTCGATCCAGCAAAGCCGCCGGTTGTGATCGTCGACCCACGCGCCGGGCATGGTCCAGGCATCGGGGGCTTCAAACGCGACTCGGAAGTCGGGATCGCCATGCACGAGGGGCATCCCGTCTACTTCGTGTTGTTCTATCCCGATCCGGCCCCGGGCCAGACCATTGCCGACGTACTGCATGCGCTTCGCCGGTTCGTCGTGGAGGTATCGAGGAGGCACGATGGAACGCCTCCGATCCTCTATGGCAACTGTCAGGCCGGATGGGCAATCGCCATCCTGGCGGCGGATTGCGAGGGGCTCGCCGGACCAGCCGTCTTGAACGGCTCGCCCTTGTCTTATTGGAGTGGTGAACCGGGCATCAACCCGGCTCGCGTGTCCGGCGGATTGTTGGGCGGGGCATGGCTCACGCACCTGACCGCCGATCTCGGCAACGGCCGGTTCGATGGAGCATGGCTCGTGCAGAATTTCGAGAACCTGAAGCCCGAGGCGGTTTGGGACAAGTATGCCAATCTCCTTGCTCACGTCGATGAGGAGCGCGACCGCTTTCTTGAATTCGAGCGGTGGTGGAACGGCTTCTATTTTCTCAGCCGAGAAGAGATGCTCGCCATTGTCCAAAATCTCTTCATCGGCAATAAGTTCGAACAAGGCCTGTTGCGGGTGTGCGAATGCTGCTTTGCCGATCTGCGCCGCGTCCGTAATCCGATGGTCATTTTTGCCTCGCAGGGCGACAACATCACCCCACCCCACCAGGCGCTTGGGTGGATCCCGACGGTCTACGGCAGCACCGAAGACTTGAAGCGCGCCGGCCAGCGGATCGTGTATCTCATCAATCCTCACGTCGGGCATCTCGGGATTTTTGTCTCTGCCAGCGTTGCGCGTCTCGAACACCGCGCGATTCTCGAGCACCTTGATCGAATCTCCGCGCTTGCGCCCGGTCTCTATGAGATGAGGATCGACAATCCGACCGGCAATCCCGATTGCAAACGCGAAGCCTATACCATCCACTTCGAGGAGCGGCGCGTTGAGGAGTTGCACTTTCCGGAGAACCGAGCTGCGTTTCGGCGCGTGGCCGAGGTTTCGTCGCGGCTGGATGAACTCTACTCAGCAACCCTCGGAAATTGGGTGAGAGCCACCTCGACGCCCTTGTCTGCCCTGCTGCTCGAATGGTTCCACCCGATGCGAACCAGCCGGTTGATGTTCGCTACCGCTTTCAATCCATTGTCGTCGATCTTGATGCCGCTCGCGTCGTCCATTCGACAGGACCGGCATGTTGCCCCTGATACGAACCCCTACAAGGCTGCAGAGCTCAAGGCTTTCGACACGATAGGCGGCGCCATTACCGAAGCGCGACGGCAGCGCGATACGACTTATGAGCGATGGTTCGAGTTGCTCTACGGCCGGTTACCGGGGCCAAATGATGTGCTATCGAGGTGATTCCGTAGTCTGAAGATCGAACGCGATGGTGTCAACGCCCATAGGGTTCGCCTTTGTCTCCGAATCCGAAGCTCAGCGAGTCTTTAAGTGTAGCGTCCGAAAGCTGCCGCCATGGTTAGCCAGCCTACGCGATTGCGCTTCTCCTTGGAGCCTTCGCGGTCGGACTGGGAGCCTCGCGTATATTTCGAATGAGCCATCAACGGCGAGGACAGAGTTGCAAACCCAGCAACTGAACACCCGAAGAGGGGTGACGGCCTATTTCAGTCTCGTGCCTGCGGAACATCAAGGAACTGATCATGAGCGCCGCTGAACAAGGGCTGCGTGGCCACGTGCCTAGGCACCCCGCACGAATACCAGATCCTTGCGGCGCTGTTCAATGCAGCGAAATGCTGTGCGAATTGCGGACGCCGTCGTGAGCGTCGAGTTCTCACGGCCGGGATCGCAGATGGTGGCAGGCAGAAGTTAACGCCGATGCAGGAAGGGGCGGCAGCGTGTGGAGGAGTCTTCGATCTGCCCGTGTTCGACCTCTACAGAGTGAAATGTTGTGGAGCGCCCTGGCGCGGGCCCTACAACCATCGACCCTAGGTACTAGATCATCTGGGCGAACCAGGCACGCCGAACTTGTCAGTTCGCGGATCCACCAACGAGGACCCATCCTTGTTGAAACATAGCGCCTTCGGGCAGCTGCAGCTGATGCAGCCATTACGAGTAATCAGCAGGAATCCCGTTGCTTGAAACCAACGCTTCCGATCTCGCGCGTTGCCCGAGCAGGAGTTGAGTACTGTCTTAGCTGGGTCTAGTCTACCGGGAGACGTCCAACAAGAGAGTGAATTGCCAGCCGATGAAGGCTAGAACTTTAAGGAGCCGCATCCATCCGTTCGGTGGCCTCGCGACTCACCCGGGTACAATCATGAATCGCATTGGCATTTCCTTGTGTCTGATCGGGATCATATTGGCATTGTTCCCCCTGATGCTGGGAGAGCATTTGCCTGCAGATTATCACAGAGTCTGGATGTATTCTGGGTTTGCGATTTTTGGGATCGGATTTGGAGCAGGTCTTGCCTCTCTGTTGGCTGAGCCAATCCGAAAACGATCGCGTTTCTTCTTTGGTCCGTATCCACTGCTGATGATGTACGTCTGGGTGAGCAGAACAGGGTTGGTAAAGGATCGCGTAAAGACGCTTAATTTCGTCGAAAGGCTACGCGCGGCCGGCGTCAAGCAAGAGCTCGATTTCTATGGGCAGCTCATCACCAAGGACGGCACCAATCCTGAATTAACGAAAATACCACCTGCGCACCTCGAAAAGTGCGCGATCAGCATCGCGACCTCGCGTGCGCTCACGCAGGGCGGAAACGAGCAGGTCTGTACCTACAATCCCAGGCGCAAGTCGGGCACGGTTTCCGGCCAGCCGGGACATTATTGCAATCTGCATGTCAGCAGGAAGGTTCTCAAGGTGATCAAGGAGCTTTGGTATGAACCGGATGTGTCGACCGGTGACGAGCGAGCGAACACCTGATCATTGCAGTTCACGGACCCGAATCGGCACAGAGCTTACAGAATTGTATTGAAGCAGAGACCGTATGAGGCGAGGAGGGGCGCTTCAGAGTCGCGGTTTCGGCCGGGCCAGCCATGCAATCGTCGCGAAGCTTGATCAATAGCAATGGACCTACAGAGCTTGGCCGAGAGGTATGCATACAGCGCCGCGACGGGAGGTAGCTGCTGTGCAGCGGACAGACCCCGCGCATCATCCACAATATATACCTATCAAAAGTCGCAAAGGGAAAGCCGCCCGGAGCGGCGCTCGATGAACGTGGAGGACGAATTAGTGCGCTCGAACGAACGTGCGTCCGGTCCAGCGAAAGCTTTGCGTTTCGCTGCCGAGCGTAGCTCTGATCAATAGGGTTCCCGAATAGCTTTCCATTCGGACATCCTGCGCGAATAGGCCGAAGATCTTTCCGAAGGTGCCGTTGCGTCGCCTGTAGATCTCGTGCAAACAGCCGCCTTCAGTGCAAATCGATTGCCTGTTTTGGCAACTTGATCTTGGAAGTGAAGGGCCCGGAAACCTTCCTTGCCGATCTCAATCGATGTCGAAAAGTAGTGTTGCGCGGAGATTTCGGACCCGCAGGTTCTCTGCAGCACCAACACGCGACGTTGTAGCTCAGCGGGAAGTTGCGCCAGATGATTGGTCGACCAGTGCCGGTCGCTCACAACGCTCGCAGCTATTACCGGCAACACGCCGAAGAGCAAACCGATCGCGGCCGCACCCAAATTAAACACCATTTTCATAGAGATTGCTCCGGACGTAACCCCAATGGTCAGCGCTACGTTTACGCCGGGGTGTCTTTCAGGAAGCGTGCGCGCGAGGTCGGCCCTGCAGCAGGTAATGCCAGCGCTCTCTAAGAAGGCGATCCGGATACAATCGTCAGCTTTGCTCCGCTCGCGGGAGCTCCACCGGACCGCCTCCCTCACGAGAGGCATTCCATTTCCGCCAATGGGTCGGCTGAATATCAACGTGCCTCCTGTTTGCGGCGTCCACAAAGCCCACTCCGCTTCTGTGGCATGGATAGGGAAGCGCGACGATCAGGCCATCATAATCCATGACTCCGATTTCCAGATCCCCATCCGGCGCGACTATAGAGACCGGTAGCCATTCTTGGACTTGAATTCGAGGTTCCATCATGACTCCGCTCCTTCAAGGCGATGATAGAACAAGCCTATTATATGTTGGTTCTACGTTGTTGATTTGCATCAATATTCATGTGTGCAGTCCGTCCGCAGCGATGGGGCGGGCGCATGATTCGCGGGAGAGATCCCTGCGATATATTGCAACAGGTACCCCGAACGGGTATATATGCGACACACCTCGGCTACCGTGAGCCGGGCGGAGCGCATGGTCCAGTACGCGGCAATTCGATGTTGTCGGCTTTTCCGCACGCGCGAACGATGGTAGAGACGGTTGTATGTTGTCGTGGTTGACGAACGCGGGTCGGCGAAGAGCGGGATATGTCCTTGCTCTCGTGTATGCGTTTTGCGCATTCGCCCCTAGCCTTGCTGTTGCGTCATCGCACTGCTCGCCCCGCGACAGTCATGAGCAAGGCGTCGTGGTGCACAATCACGAGCATGGTGACGCTTATCATCATGTAGCCGCCTCAGGAGCGAGCGTCGTCACCGACGACGCATCGGCCGATAACAATGGGCGCGTCGACCAAGATCAGCCGGCCAAGGCTCCTCGCGGCGCGACCTGCTGCAGCTTGATTTCAGTGCCCGGGCTGCCAGCCGGAAGTGCTGAGATCTTGACGCCGACCCCACAGCGCTCTTCCTACCTGCCGGAGGCGTACCTCCGCTTGAGGGATAACGCGCCGCCTCGGCACTACCGTCCTCCGATTTCCTGACCAAACGGACTAAGCTGACGCATGGCCCAGCGCACCAGCGCGGGCCAGGTGATTCATGTCAATTGGTCAGGATTCCTATCCATGTTCGATTTTCTCGGAGCGGTCCGCGTCCGAATACGTGCGGTCGCATGCCAGCGCTTGGCGCAGCTGCGGAATCCAGCGCTGGCGCTGATACCCGCCGCCGTCCTAGCTGGCTGTGTTCAGATTGCACCGCCGCTGGCGGGACCGGATCCC
Source organism: Bradyrhizobiaceae bacterium (assembly GCA_003963435.1). Lineage (GTDB taxonomy): Bacteria > Pseudomonadota > Alphaproteobacteria > Rhizobiales > Xanthobacteraceae > Bradyrhizobium. The sequence continues at coordinate 111,098 of RXJC01000003.1, forward strand.
GCGGACCCCGGGGTGCGAGTCCGCGGCGCTTCCTATCGCTCGACTGTCGCTCCCTACACCAGCTTGCGGCCGGCATCGCCAGTCGGTTGGAAGGAGCACAATCAGGGCGTGACCCCTCCGGCCGCCAAGTCCGAGTAGGAGTGGAAACGATGAGAACTTCATACTCGATGCACCCTCGCGTCATCGCCGGCTCGTCATTGCTGGTGCTGACGCTGATGCTGGCCGGTTGTGCAAACTTCTCTCCGGACCACGGCATGACGCTCGTCGCAGACGGTGTCGGCGCCACGATCCAAAAAGACGTGGTTGCGGTGCGCACGGCCGAGGACGCCGACACGACGGAAGCAGTGGTAAAGAGGCTGCTCGGCCGGACTCTCGACGTCGAAACGGCGATCCAGATCGCCCTCCTCAACAACAAAGGTCTGCAGGCTGCATTTAATGAACTGGCCCTGGCCGAAGCAGACTCCGTCGAGCAGAGCCTTCCGCCCAATCCGGTCTTTTCGATCTCAAGAGTGAGTGGGGACGCGGCCTTCGAGACCAGCCGTCAGGTAGTTGGGGATATTCTGGCTCTCGCGACGCTTCCTTTTCGCGCCGAGATTGCACGGGAACGGTTTCGTGCAGCCCAATTCCGGGCCATCCTTGAAACGCTTCGAACTGCAGCCGAGACGCGGCGAGCCTACTACCGGGCGGTTGGGGCAAATGAACTTACCGTGGTGCTGAACGATACGAAAACCTCTGCGGAAGCGATCGCCGAATTGGCCGAGAAACTCGGCAAGACCGGGTCGATGAACAAGCTCGACCAGGCGCGCGAGCAGGTGTTCTACGCAGAGATCACTGCGGATGTTGCCTCCGCGCGGCAAGAGGCCGCGAGCTCACGAGAGCGGCTTGCGCGGGCGATGGGGCTCTGGGACCAGAAGCTGAACTTCAAGCTTCCCAGTCGCCTGCCTGACCTGCCGCGACGGCCAAAGAGTCTGCCGTTCATAGAGGTCGATGCGGTTGCACATCGCGTCGATCTGCAGATCGCTCGGATCGAGCTCGGCGCGTTAGCCAGGGCGCAAAATCTGACCGAGGCAACCCGATTTGTGACGCTCCTGGATTTGGCGGGAATTGATAGTCGCACCAAGGAGCCAGAGGGCAGCCCGTTTCGACAGCGCGGCTTTGAGCTGCAATTTCAGGTCCCTATCTTTGATGGAGGGGAAGTTCGGGTCAGGCAAGCAACTGAGATCTATAACCAGGCATTCAATCGCTTGACGGAGCGGGCGGTCAATGTGCGCTCGGAGGCGAGGGAAACTTATCGCAATTATCGCTCGCTCTACGATATCGCCGGCCACTATCAACGCGAGGTTCTGCCGCTGCGCAAGGTGATCGCCGACGAAACGGAGCTGCGTTACGGCGCGATGCAGGTCGACGTCTTTGCGGTGCTGGCTGAAGCGCGACAGCGTGTTGCCTCTCTCCGCGCCGCCACGGAAGCAAAACGCGACTTCTGGCTAGCAACGGCCGATCTCCAGACAGCCGTCAACGGCGGCGGGTCCGGCGACTCCGGCAGGGAAGGACGAATCACAACAGTGTCTGCCGTAGCATCGACTCCCAATTAATCGAAGTATTGGCAGTCAACCAATGGAGTGAGCGATGATCTCGAGAAGAGGTTTCTTAGGTACTGCTGCGCTCGTCAGTGCGACCGCGATCAGCGGCCGCGTTCAGGCTGCTGCAATCCCGGAAGCGCCAATCATGGACAAGGTCACGATGCAGCCGCCGCTTCATCCGAGCAGTGGCCCGGATTACAGACCTGTCGTGACTCTGAACGGTTGGTCGCTGCCGTGGCGCATGAACGGAGATTGGAAGGAGTACCATCTGGTTGCTGAACCCGTGGTGCGCGAATTTGCGGAAGGCATGAAGGCGTTCCTTTGGGGCTACAACGGGCAGTCGCCGGGACCAACGATCGAAGCGGTCGAGGGTGACAAGGTCCGCATCTTCGTCACCAACAAGCTTCCCGAAGCGACGACCGTGCACTGGCACGGCATGATTCTGCCGAGCGGAATGGATGGTGTCGGTGGTTTGACGCAGCCGCACATCAAACCGGGCAAGACCTTCGTCTACGAATTCGAGACGAAGAAGAGTGGCACGTTCATGTACCATCCGCATTCCGATGAGATGGTGCAGATGGCCATGGGCATGATGGGAATGTTCATCGTCCATCCGCGGGATCCCGCGTTCCGCCCTGTCGACCGCGACTTCGTGTTCATCATGAGCGCCTACGATATGGATCCCGGAACCTATCTTCCTAAGGTCACCGAGATGACCAATTTCAATATGTGGGCCTGGAATAGCCGAGTGTTTCCGGGGATCGACCCGCTGCCGGTTAGACTTGGCGATCGGGTCAGGGTGCGAATCGGCAATCTCACCATGACCAATCACCCGATTCACCTGCACGGGCATAGCTTCTCCGTAAGCTGTACGGATGGCGGTTGGGTGCCGGAGAGTGCGCAATGGCCGGAGACCACGATCGACGTGCCCGTCGGTGCGGTGCGCGCCTTCGACCTCATCGCCGACAACCCTGGTGACTGGGCCTTCCACTGCCACAAATCGCATCACACTATGAATGCGATGGGTCACGATCTCAGGACGTTGATCGGGGTCCCCAAGCAAGCAATTGCCAAAGCGGTCAAGAAGCTCGCGCCCGATTCCATGGCCATGGGATCGACGGGCATGGCGATGGGGGAGATGGAAATGCCACTGCCGGACAACACCTTGCCAATGATGACCGGCTCCGGACAGTTCGGTCCGATCGAGATGGGGGGCATGTTTACGGTCATGAAGATCCGGGAAGAACTTGCGCAAGACGACTACCGCGATCCCGGTCCTTATCAATTCCCGAAAGGCACCGTTGCCTATGAAGTTGAGACGCCGGCGGCGCAGCCAGTTCGGGAAGAGCAGGGAGCTCCGAAATCACCGACTAAGAATGGCGGGAATAAAGCGATGAAAGGGATGAAAATGTAACGCAGAGCTATGACTGGGACAAACGAAGACATCTGAAGGAGAATGCGATGAACAAACTGATCCAAACGGCAGGCGCCGTGCTCGTGGCGGCCATGTTGGTGACAGCCGCTGCGGCGGAAGACATCAAGGGCGAAGTCAAGAAAATCGACGAGAGCGCGGGCAAGATCACCCTGAAGCATGGACCTGCCAAGAGCATTGGCATGGATGAGGAGATGACGATGGTCTACCGCGTCAAGGACCCTGCGATGCTTAAGCAGGTGAAGGTGGGTGACAAGGTTACGTTCGAGGCGGAGAAATCAGACAACGGTTTCGCGGTAACCAAAATCCAGAAGGGCAAGTGATCCTGATCCTGGACGTCGCTGCGCAGACGGCGCCGTCCAGTCCAGATCTCACAAGGAAGAGGAAAGAATGTCGAAGGCATTTCAATATGGCGCCGCGGCTGGAGTTGCGGTCCTCCTGTTTACCTCGCTGGCGCAAGCTCACCCGCAGCTTCAGTCTGCGGAGCCGGCTGCTGGCACGACCGCGCCTGCGCCGAAGCAGATCCGAATCATATTTAACGAAGCTGTCATTCCGCAATTCTCAGGCATCGAGCTCAGGGATCCAAGCGGTAAGCTTATTCCAGTCGGGAAGTCAGATACGGATCGCGCAAACAAGAAGATTCTGATCGTCCCAATGAAGCAGGACCTCGCGCCCGGAGACTACAAGGTGGATTGGCACGCGGTCTCCGACGATACCCATCGCGTCAAGGGAAGCTACTCATTCAGCGTGGGACGCTGATGATAGATATTGGACTCGTAGCATCGCGACTGCTGCAGTACATAGCGGCAACAACCCTGTTTGGCATGGCGCTATTTCCCCTCTACGCATACCGAGGCCGAGAGCCAGACCGAATCTTCCGTTGGAGAGGGCGGCTGCTGTTTTTGGCGGCACTTCTGGCGATAGTGAGCGGAATCGCATGGTTCTTTTTTTCTGTCGCAAGCATGACCGGCGATGTTTCCGGTCTGCTCGATCCGGACACTCTCTTGCTCGCGGAGCACACGAGTTTTGGCACTCTCTGGACCTGGCGCATGCTGCTTGCCTTGCTCATAGTGGTCCTGATGAGCAGTGGGGTGACGTATGTCGCGGGAAGTGTGATGATATCCCTTCTCGCGGCCGTACTTCTCTTCTCGTTAGCAGGTACTGGCCATACCCAAGTCGAGGAAGGATGGGCCGGCATTGTTCATGTCTTGGCTGACGGGGTGCACCTTCTTGCCGCCGGAGCCTGGCTTGGAGGATTGTTGCCACTCGCCTACCTGGTCTCTCATTACTGCAAGACACCTGATGACGTGTCCCCGCTCGACGACGTCCTCGTCCGCTTTTCCGGTATGGGCTATTTGGCGGTCGCGACTCTCGTCGGAACGGGTCTGATCAACAGTTGGCTGCTGGTCGGTTCGGTTTACGCCCTATTGACGTCCGGGTACGGGCAGCTTCTGGCGGTGAAGCTTGTGCTTTTTATAGGTATGCTCGGCCTTGCCGTAGCCAACAGGTTCTGGCTTATTCCTGCGCTGGAGAAATCATCTGCCGTTGCATGCCGCTCGGGTACCATCGACTACCTTCGCCAGCTGCGGAACCACATCGTGAGCGAGCAGCTGTTGGGACTCTTGGTCCTGTTCGTTGTAAGTATACTGGGGACCATGCAGCCGGCGATCGTCCCGTGAGCGAGAAGCATTCTCCTCAATCGAACCTGGCCCCGGTGCTGGCTGCACTGGCCCTGCAGCCGCCCGCGGCGACATCTTACGTTTGGGAACGTTGAGCTGAGAAGGTCTTTTTCGACCGGTGCCACTGGTGGGGCTCGCGGTCGAGCCACCTGAAGGACGCTCACGAATGTCGGATCTATTGCTCAGCGGCGAAGTTCGGAATGGGCTAGGCCACACCCTTCATTGGATTGCAACAGGGATCGAAATACTTGGTGTCGCCGTCATCCTGTTGGGGGTGCTTGTCTCTACCACATGGATGGCGCGTGATCTTGCGAGCGGAGAGTGGACGAGAGCCTATCGTTCCTACAGAGCCAATTTGGGGCGAGGGATTCTGCTCGGTCTCGAGTTCTTCATCGCGGCCGATATCATCGGAATGGTCGCGATCGTACCGACGTTTGAACGTCTTGGCATACTCGCCGTGATTATTATGATCCGGACGCTTTTGAGCTTCTCGCTTCAGATCGAAGTCGATGGACGACTGCCTTGGCGTAGAAAGGAAGAAAGCAAAATCCAGAGTGAAGGCCTGTGATCATCGAGTGCGCCCCAGCACTTGGCATTCATCCGACCTATTCACCTATTCCGCTGATGCTGCTGCTGGACGAAGCGGCGACAGCGATGGAGGCGGGTTCCGACCAGACATCAGCCATACTTAACCGCCCTTGGTCTGCAGGTTATCTGCATCTGGATTTGTCAGTGAAGCGTCTGTCGCACTCTTTGAGAAGCGCCGGCGAATCCCAGATGACAGACCCGTCTTCGGCGAGAATGAACGGATCAACAAACAATGGATCTCGGGTCAAACGCCATGCCTGTTGAATGGCGGCTTCGTTGGTTGGATAGGATTCGCAGCGCAACACTGAGACTTGATAGGGCTCCTGCGAAGCCTGCAAGAGGGGGCCATCCGTATAAACAAGCAAGACCGGACCAACGCTTGGATGTCGGTTCGCGAGCTGGCTGAGTTCTTCGCAGGCGAGCTCGACTGCCTTGGGTACTGGTCTGATTTCACGCTCCCAGTTTTGTACTGCGCCGCGGTTTACTCCGAGTTTCTCTGCCGCCTCAAACTGGTTATATCCAAATCTTTTTCGCCACTTTTTCAGATCCCACGAGTCCACCGGCGTCATCCAGTTCGGGCGTAATCTACAGACCAAGAGGCGCGTGCACTGACGCCGACCTAAAATCTTCGCATTGCTTCGTCAACTCGTTGCCGCTCCAGATGGCACTTCCAAGGTCATCTAATATCATCGCGTTGAAGAAGGTCGAATTTTCGCTGAGTTCATTGATCCTTCGGAAGGCCTCAATGTTATTGACGCACCCCTTGCAAGTGAGTGCAGCCGGTTCGCTTGCAAGATTTGACCCATTCGGGAGCGGAATGATCGAGTAGACCAAAGTCACCGGTCCGAACTCGGGGCGACGCTTTTTTCGGCGTAAGAGTTGCCTGCAGGCTAAGGGCACGGTGAGTGGAATGGGAGTAATTACATACTCCCAATTTTGGATCGTCGCCCTGGTCACGCCGAGTTCGTCTCCGGCCTGCTGCTGTGTGAAGCCCATGGCCCTGCGCCACTCCTTCAACTCAACCCCGTTCATCCGCAAGTCTCCCGAACCGGAAAGTTGGCCCATCACGGCTCATGATATCGTCGGAATAGGAGCCTAAGGTGTGATGAAAATGCAACGAACGCCTGAAATCAGCCTGAAATGCCGGAAATCGCCCAATGCTTAGGCACGTGCCTACGTTTGTTGCTTCACGGGCCTGTCAATCTTCAGCGACAATGTGTCCTATCCGTTGCCGCACTCACTCGCTCAGATTCTCCGGCAACTGAAACTTAAAGTTGAGGGGACATCATGAAAACAGGGGCTTTGCTGGCAACGGCGCTAGCAATGATATCAGGTTCGGCTTTCGCCGCGGATATGCCGGTCAAAGCCGTGAAGGCGCCACCCCCGGCTGCGTTCGACCCATGGGATATCGCGTTCGGCAGCGCAATCATGAATGATTATATCTTCCGTGGCGTGACGCAGTCCAACCATAAGCCCTCGGTGGCCGCCTATTTCGAGCCTCGATTCAACGTCACGAAAGACCTGCAACTCTACGTCGGTCTGGCCGGAGAGAGCATCTCGTTCACAAACCGTCCTGCCGCGGAAATTGACATCTATGGCGGTATCCGCCCAACGTTCGGAGCCTTTGCCTTTGATTTCGGCGTTTGGGGCTATCTGTATCCTGGCGGTACCTGCGTTTACGGCGCTGCCGCGGATTTCGCGGGAAATCCCCTTGGTGCCGAATGCGCCGCCAACTTCGTACCTAATGGCAATGTGATGAAGAAGGATGTCAGCTTTTTCGAAGTTTATGGCAAGGTCAACTACACGGTTAACGATAACTGGCAATTCGGTCTGAACGAATATTACAGTCCTAGCTTTTTGAACTCCGGCGCATGGGGCAACTATACCTCGATCATCGGCAAGTACACCGCCCCGAGCACGATCTTCGGCAGCAGTGGCGTCGGCATGTATGTGTCCGGCGAGTTCGGGCGGCAATGGTTCGGAACGACCGATTCATTCTACGGGGTGCCAGCTTCTCCCTTGGGGATCCACTATGCCGACTACAATACCTGGAACATAGGTGTTGGCTTCACCTACAAGGTCTTTACGCTCGACCTGCGTTACTCCGACACCAACCTGTCCAAAGGCAACTGTAATGCCTTCACTGGGGATTACACGGCCAAGTTTGATGGCAGCTTCACCCCGATCAATCCGACCGGAGTTGGCTCGAATTGGTGCGGCGCCGCAGGCATTGTCAAGCTCTCGGCTGACCTGACGGCAATTACGAATCTGAAGTAAGCATCCGACTCTGACAGGATCGAAGGGCGGGAGAGAGATCTGTCGCCCTTCTTCATCTTGCGATGCGCGAATTGGGAAAATTGTGCCCTTCGTCGGTCCGCCCCCCCTTCACGACCAACAAAGCCTCAGATGAGGCGTGCTCTTTTTGGACCGCCGGACAAACGCGGCGGCTATCGGCTCCCATAAGCAAATGGTGGGAATCTACGCCACGCGCCTCTCACATTGCCCTACTCAGGGGCGCTTAGGTTGAGTCGAGGTTCCGCTCAGTCGTTCCGCGCGAGGTTGCTGAAAGGGTCTCTCTAATCTGCTCTGGCGGGCCCCGCCCGGCAAGAAACTTGGCCGCCATTTGCTGGACAACGACCGGGACCTCACCATGAGACGCCCGACCTCTTTGGCCTTGCACCCGTGGGCATGACCGCGGGGGGGGGGGGTACGCCGTGGGATGGATTTGGAAAAACTGATTGATCTGCGTCAAAAGCGCGTTTGATGATTGATCTAACTTGTTACCTCGTACTGAATTGAACGAGTTCTGGATCAGAGTATGACATCGGGGCTGCTCCGTCGCTCTGATGCCAGCTGACAAATGCGGGCGCATTGTCGTTCGCTCCTTCTCTGGCCCCACTCGTGAAATGCGCGGAGGACAGAACATGCGCGTGTTACTCGTGGTATCTTTTGTATTGGCTTCGTTGGCCCATGCACACGCTCAAGAAGCGATCAAGAAATCTGACTCGTGCAGCTACGAACTAAAGGACGGGCATTCGTACGCGGTACCTGTTGGAGAGGCCCTTTGCTGGCGCGTGCCACCTCCGTTTTCCAAGGACGAGTACACCTTGCTTCGTTGTGATCCCCCGTTTCGGGAAATTGTCCGGGTGCGACGAGGCGACCATCGCTGCACCCAATACGAGGAGCGGCAGTAGATTTCGATTCGATAGTGCGCACCAAGCTCAATTGATTGCCGCTGCGGTTTTCGGATCGATTTGGGACGACGGGTGCGAATTCGATGTGCGTTCTAAGCTAAAGCTCCGCTCGCCGCAGCAATTGCGCGTTAATCGCCACGACTACCGTACTCGCCGACATGAGAATCGCGCCGACAGCGGGCGCGAGGAGAATTCCCGCCCAGGCGAGTACACCCGCCGCGAGAGGAATTGCGAAAATATTGTAGCCCGCCGCCCACCAAAGATTTTGCAGCATCTTGCGATAGCTCGCCCGGCTGAGCCTGACAATGCGCGGGATGTCGCGAGGGTCACTCCGAACCAGCACGACGTCGCCTGCCTCAACTGCAACATCGGTTCCCGCCCCGATGGCGATTCCGATGTCGGCAGTCACCAGTGCCGGCGCGTCATTGACTCCATCGCCAACCATGGCCACACGCTTGCCCTGCGCCTGCAGCTCCTTGATCTTCTCTGCCTTGTCCTCGGGCAGCACCTGAGCAAAGACGGTGTCGATCCTCAATTCCTTGGCCACGGTTCTGGCCACGGCTTCGGAATCGCCGGTGAGCATGGCGACCGCGATGCCCTCCCGGTGCAGCCGCTCAACCGCTTCGTATGATTCCGGGCGAATCGCATCGGCGATAGCAAAGGCAGCGACGACACCGTCACCCTCGATCAGATAGATGGCAGCCTGCCCCTTCTGCCCGAAACGCTCCGCGGCTTCGCGCAGCTCGGGCGCCGGCTGCACGCCCAGGCGTTTCAGCAGTGCAGGGCCGCCCATTTTTAGTTCGCGGCCGTCCACCATAGCCTGGACCCCGTGACCCGCCATGGCCTGAAAGTCCTCCGCGCGGGACACCTGGAGATTGCGCTCCTTCGCGCTCTTGACGAGTGCTTGCGCGATGGGATGCTCCGAGTCGTGCTCCACCGCTGCGGCTAGTCTCAAAGCCTCGTTTTCCTCAATTCCCGCCACCGTGACGGTTTCCACTACTCGGTGCTCTCCAAGCGTCAGCGTGCCGGTCTTGTCGAATACCACCGCGTTAAGATCGCGCGCCTCCTCCAATCCGCGCCGATCCCGGACAAGTAGGCCGGACTTTGCTCCCATAGTGGTGGAGATCGCGGTTACCAGCGGAACGGCAAGACCGAGCGCGTGTGGACAGGCAATCACCAGCACCGTCACCACTCGGGTGATGGTGAAATCAAGCGATGCCCCAAGTATTTGCCAGACTACTAGGGTGGCTCCGCCAGCCGCAATTGCCACAACCGTCAGGAGGAATGCTGCCCGGTCGGCAAGCGCCTGCGCCCGCGACCGCGAGGTCTGCGCCTCTTCCACCAAGCGCATGATTCCCGCGAGAGCGGTCTTCTCTCCGGTCCCTGTCACCTCGACACGCAGCGAACCTTCGCTGTTGACGGTACCGGCAATCACTCTGTCGCCTTCGCCTTTCGACACCAGGCGGGATTCGCCGGTAATCATCGATTCGTTCACCGAACTCTTGCCGGACTTGACAATGCCGTCGGCGGGAATGCTTGCGCCAGGGCGAATCAGAACGAGATCGCCGACGCGTAATTGGTCGACTGTAACCTCCTCCGTTTGGTCATCGTCGGTGAACCGCAGAGCCTTGTCGGGCAACAGCCTTGCAAGCTCCTTGAGCGCGCCTTGTGCCTGGAAGATCGAGCGCATCTCGATCCAGTGGCCGAGCAGCATGATTGTCACAAGAGTCGCTAGTTCCCACCACAGCGCGTGACCACGGAGACCGAGTGTGACGGCGGCGCTGTAGAGAAAAGCCACGCTGATAGCCAAGCTGATCAGGGTCATCATGCCTGGCAGCCGGGCCATCAATTCGCGGACCCCACCTTCGATGAAGATCCATCCACCATAGAAAAAGACAACTGTTCCGAAAATGGCAGGAACGTAAGCCGAGCCGGGGAACGCCGGAGCCCGAAAGCCAAACCAATCTTGGATCATCGGATCCCAGACCAGTGCCGGGATGGTCAGTGCAAAACAAACCCAAAACCTGTTGCGGAACATCTCGACGCTGTGGCCAGCGTGCTTGTCGTGGCCGCTATGATCGGTCTGCGCGCGACGGTGAGTATTGCCTATTTCCGCGTTCTGGGACGAGCGCTGCGGATCAGCCGAATCAGGCCTTGATCGCGTAAGATGCTCCGCGCCGTGGGGGCCATGCTTGCTTGAATTCACGATGGCATTTCCCGACCATATGACGGCATGGAGCCTGGCTTCAGGCGCCTATCATCCCAGTCTGCCGTCAGTAGGTTTTCAGAGCGACTGGGTTCCTTGTCACCTCAGTCCGGTCTATTGTGAGCATAAATCGAGTTCCCCGCAAGTCGCCGCTGGTAGACTGCCCGGGTCCGCGGCGAGAGGCCCGGCCTTCATAGCGGTTTTGCACGAGCTAATCGCACCAGGCTGACGCGGCGGCGCCTACGCTGGGCCGTGAGTGCGGACGCGGAGGGCCCGGAACGTATGGTCGAATAGTTCTTCGTCGAATCCTGGGGCGAGCAGCTTCATCACATATTCAAGGGAAGGCGCACAGGTACCGTTATGGCGAGCACGCGCCCAAGGTCTCGCGCTATCTTGGCGTCGGTCGGTTCCCGCCCTATGAATCACGACCCGACCACTTAGCGTCAGGAGGGGCGCGCGATCGCTTTGCGCGCCAGCTCTTTGTGCAGGCCAGGACCCGAAATTGATTTGGACGGCCGCACTGTGCTGATCACCGGCGCCGCACGGTGATCGGCCGCGCGACGGCGCTTGCCTTCCCAGCGGCGCGCGCTGCGGTCGTGATTGGCGACGTCGATCCGCGGGTAGAAGGCACCGCGCGTGATACAGCGGCCGTCGGCGGCAAGGCGGTCTTCCAAAAGACGGACGTTTCCGACAGCGGTCAGTTCGATCCCCTTCTGCCGATTAGCATCCGGCTCGATCAAGCTCGCGTCGACTGCGAACCTACACCGCGGACAGCCGCGCTTAGCGGACCTTTGCCATCGCCGCGGCTATGCACAGTTTGCTTCGTTGTGATCCCCCGTTTCCGGAAATTGTCCGGGTGCGACGAGGCGATCATCGCTGCACCCAATACGAGGAGCGGCAGAACACGCTGATCTAACTCGCACCTGTCGTCCCGAGTCGAGCCAAAAAACGCAGCGGCAATCAGTTGAGCTTGGTGCGCACTACGGAATCGAACTCTTGATGATTCAAGCTGTTCGCCGGGAGGCCGGCGGGCATGGCGAAACCGCTGTCGATGGACCTTCGCGAACGTCCTTGCCTGTATTGCAGGGGGCATTTCCGGCCGGCAGGGCTGCCGAGCGATTTGGGGCGAGGCGGCGAGCGTGAGCCGCTGGCGAACGCGCGAGCGGAAACAAGGTAGCCTAGAGCCCAAGGCGGCGATCGCAGGTCTCATCGGATCGATGCCGCCAAGCGGCGATCCTGGCAAATAAGGGCCGTAGCCGCGCTGTCAACTCTGCTGCCCTAAGGACGGAGGTGAATGCCGGATCTGACTTCAACAAGAATGGCAACAGCGGTTGCCCAGGCACGACGACGCGGCGCAGGTGAATCCGTAAACCAAACAGGTCAGCAGGTGGCTCGACGCAATCTCAATCGCCAGCCAACGCTGACGGTCCGTCCCGGCTTATCGTCAATCGCGACTTGATCCTGGAACCTTATCGAGTATGAACAATTTGGCACAACTTAAGCTTGAGGTGATTGTCGATGATAAATCTGTGAAGGTTCCCGTCAAAATAAGAACATCGATCAAACCATTGCGAGACGTGGTTGCCAGATGCGTGCGCCAGCGTTCGACTTCTGAGAGTTCAATACCAGGGTATCTCCACGAAACTCCAGCAACGAAGCTCGGAGGTTACAGCTGTAAGTGATGTGCAGAACCCGGCGGCGTGCGTAAGGCTTGCAAGCGCATCCAGTTGCTAAAGAATGGAGCGTGCTATGCGCAAGAAGTGCCGGCCGGTCGGTGTCGCTCGCACGCCATCTCTCGATCATTCGAATGTTGCCGCTCCAACTCTGTGTTCAAGCAATTGAATCGAGCGGCTGAGCGTTGACTGCTTGATTGACAGGACTTTTAGCTGCCCGTCGGAACACTGCCGTAGTCCGCAGCCGCGATGGCGTGTGAAGCTGATTTGGCGGTAGTTCCGAACGCGGACAAGCGCGGAATTTGGCGCAAAATGCTCGGTATTCATAACAGCAACTTTTGGAGATTTCAGCCAAATGTTTTTGCGCAGAAACTTGCGACATTTTTGGTTGCATTCTTGCAAAGGCGAACTGTTGAGGACGTTCACTCCTGCGAAGTAGCCTCTTGAGACATTGATCTGGATCAAAAGACCTCCTTCGGCCTTCAATAGCATCAGCTTCGCGAAGCCAGGAGAAACCGAGTTGGCGGCGGTTCAATGCAAGAGCTTTCGGACCATGTTGCTATCGTCGACGACGACGCGTCCACGCGAGTAGCTCTGGCGCGAGCGCTCGCGGCGGACAGTGTCGAGTGCCACACCTATTCCTCAGCTCGGGCCTTCTTAGCGGCGCTGCCCTTTGCAATGCCCGCATGCCTCATACTCGATGTAGATATGCCAGAAATGACAGGTCTCGATTTGCAGCGCGAACTGCTGAGACTGGGAATAAACATTCCGACTATTGTCGTGACCGGAGCCGACGACAAGGCCATCGCGAACAAAGCGGCCTCCCTTGGTGCGGCGGCATTCCTGCCAAAGCCGGTAAGCCGCGAAGTGCTGATTGCGATCATCGCTTCTGTCACGGAGAAACATGCATGACTGCGCGCGAGGAAATCGTTGGCGCGGCCGATATTCCACGAGGAGATCGACCCACAGCGGGGGTCCAAGCAGCGCAGTAGTCTCAGCGCAATCGCAGGATTTCTGTTCGATGTCGGTAGCGGGCGCTTTACCCCCTCGCCTCGGAGCAGGCGACTCTCCGCACTTTCGAAAGCACGGGAGACCGCGAAGCGGCTGGAAGGTCCGATCGAGGTCGCGCGCGAGAACGCCCTCACGCACACCGAATTCCAAGCTTGGCTCCGGGACCTAGGCTTGTCCCTCGGGTACAAGATCTGGATCGCCGCAGACGATAGAGGGCGGGCCCACGACGGTGCGACGTTGGCCGCCGGGTGCCTTGATCATCTTCCGCCGTTCGTCGAAGACGCCGCCAGCGCGGAGTCGATTCGATTGATCGACGCACTCTGGATTGACGGCGCGAGCAGCTGCGTGTCAGCCGCCTTCGAGGTCGAGCCGACGTTCATCTACTCCGGCATCGTTCGCATGCTCGATCTTGCGCTGAGCAGAGACCTGCATGCGCGGGGAGGACTGTTTCTGGTCGCTCCTGACGGCAGGGAGGAGGAGGTGCGAAACTAGCTTCGCCGGTCTGACTTCAGTCGTGTGGCAGACCTGCAGGTGCGTTTCTTGCTTTACGGTGAACTGGGAGCGCAACAAGGACGCGATCGCCCGTTTCGAAACGGGAATGAAGGGTATTCAGGGCATCGCGCGCCTGCTCTAAGCGGCGCGCGTCGGCCTCGTCCGCCTCCATCGCTTTCAGCCCGCATCTGCCGTACTTAGCGCGGGAAGCAAAGTCTTAAGGTGTCCCCCATTCTCACTTAGTGCTTCATGCTTCGTCCCGCCTCCTCACAGGCGCTCATGCATCGGCGGCACGCTTCTCCGCAGATTCGGCAGTGCTCATGCATCTGGGCGTGCTTTTCGCATTCCTCGGCGCAAAGCCGACACGCAGCAGCACAGGCGTCCAGCATCCTCCGGATCATCTCTTCGTCCGAACCGGTACGTCTGGTAGCGATCCGTCCCGTGATGTTGCAAATGTCGGCACAATCCAGGTTCAGCCGGATGCATTGGGTCAGCGATGTCACCTTCTCCTCGCCCAGGCACGCGTCAGCGCAGGACGTACATGCCTGCGCGCAGGAATAGCACTCCTCGATGCAGCGGATGAGCGCGTCATTCGTCTCTCCGCGAACGCGAGGGTGCGTGCTGATCATCTGATGTACATGCATTGGGAACTCCAAGAGCTGTGGACCAAAGCACACCAATTCCCGAGGAGCGGTAAGGTTCTTATGGGCAAATGGTTGGGAAATATTCACCGCGTCGTCCTTAGGGTGCCTGTGTCGCAGACTGAGGAACCATGATTGGCTGGCCGCTTTGTGGAAACGGATGTCGTTTTGGAAGGAGATGCGTTGTCAGCCGAGCGAACCAAGCCCACTCTTCACGATTTCGAGATTCCCGCGGACGGTTATGCCATCCTGGTAACTTGGCCTGAACTACGAGATGGGAAGCACGTGCAGGAGGTCTGGTACGCGCATCAGGGCGATCAACTCGAGGCTGTGAAAGCCGTACAGGAGGCGTGCGGAGCGCTGAATGATGCCAAGGTAGAGCTTCTTGGCAGCCTCTCCGCGTCCAGTTTGTTCGCGCACGGTGTTCCCAAGGGACGCGTGCGGCGGGCCACGCATTCCCCGATCACATCGTCTCCCTGACCAATTCCGACAGCAACCAGCGGGGCCAATTTCGCGATGCCGGCCTTGCGGTCATGCTCCGAATGCGGAACGCAAGCCAAAGCCAACGGCGCGCATGCTCCGACGTCAGATCCGCACCGTTCGCAGCCGCAGCGCGTTGCCAACCACGCTGGCGGTGGAGAGGGCCATCGCAGCCGCAGTAACGATCGACGACAGCAGCAATCCAAGCGTCGGGTAGAGCACGCCGGCCGCGATCGCGACTCCTGCCGCGTTGTAGGCGAACGCAAAGAAGAGGTTCTGTCTTATGTTCCTCATGGTGGCCTGCGATAGCCTCCGCGCCCGCACGAGGCCGGTGAGGCTCCCTTGAGCAGGGTGTCTCCGGCGCTCTCCATTGCCACGTCCGTGCCCGACCCATCGCGATACCATCTTCGGCGGCCGCAAATGCCGGCGCATCATTGACGCCGGCGCCCGCCGTTGCGACTTTTCGACCCTCCTTCTGTAGCTTGGAGACAACCGCGCTCTTTTGGTCAGGCAGAACCTCGGCTTCCACATGCGGGATACCAAGCCTCCGCGCCACCGCCTGAGCGGTCGTCCGATTGTCGCCGGTGAGCATGATGACCCTGACCCCTTTGACGGCTAGTTCGCGCAGCGCCTCGGGCAGTTGGCTGCTTAACCGGGTCGGCAATGGCCAAGATGCCTGCGAGGCTGCCATCGATGGCCATGTTGATGACGGTTGCGCCTTCGCCACGCTGGCGTTCGGCTTCCGCTTCCAGCGAGGAGGTGTCGACGCCCCGCGAGTACAGGAACGTCGCGTTTCCGAGAAGCACCTCGTTGCCTTCGACGGTTCCGAGGGGCCCCTTGCCGACTGGCGAGTCGAAATCCTTAACGTCGGTCGTCTGGATACTGCGATCCCTGGCCGCGCTGACGATCGCATCCGCCAACGGATGCTCGCTCGCGCGCTCGACGCTTGCAGCGCGCCTCAACACGGTTGCCCCCGAGTACTCGTTTGTGGGTACTTCTGCGACAACCTTTGGCCTGCCCTCTGTCAGCGTACCGACCTTGTCGACCACGAGCGTGTCAATCTTCTCCATGCGGTCCAGCGCCTCGCGTTCTTGATAAGGACGCCCGCATGTGCACCGCGCCCCACGCCCACCATGATCGACATTGGCGCCGCCAGGCCGAGCGCGCACGGATAGGCGATAATGAGAACGCTGCCGCTGCCACCAGGCCGAACGCGAGTCGTGGCTCCGGCCCGTAAACGGCCCAAGCGGCGAACGCCACAAACGCGACCATGGCGGACTCTATCTGCGCAGTTCGAAGCCAACAGGCCGACGGAAGACTTAATTGGCTTCCACGTCCAATTTGCCGGCGTCGTTTGCTAATGCTGCTGCCGGCGTTTGTCGAATCCCAGCAGGGGCCCGGTCGTCGGGTCCGGCGGCGGTGCCCGCCGATCATAGGCCGGATTTCCTGCCGGCAGAGCGGTCGACCGCAGCGGGCCAAGGCCTGCCAAGGAGGGCATGATCGAATCGTGCAAACGCCGCCGCTCGAGGGACCGGGCTATCGGCGGACCTGTTTGACAGGCGCGCTTCAAGCACAATATCGCCGATCAACCTACGTTAATCGGCCGCTCTTCCCGGGGTGCGGCTTGGACAGAACTAGGAACAAAGCTCCGGCGCGGGGGTTCGAAAGACCGGCAGAGCGTGGCCCGACGGGCCGATCGCTTTTCGTCGGGTTCGAACCGGGAGCAACCAAATGAGCAGGCGTTTCGAGGATCGGCATCATCACTCCGGAGACGACATTACCGTCCAGACCTTCGACGACTACCTCCTCTTCATCGGCGACCATCATTCGGACCGGTTGACGGGTGCCGACGAACAGATGAACATAGCCTTCGGCCGCGCCGGGAACGACCACCTCGTCGGTGGAGCGATGGACGACGATCTCATCGGCGGTTCCGGCAACGACCGTCTGATCGGCGGCGAAGGAAGCGACCATCTCGTCGGCGGCGCCGGCAACGACCAGCTGGTGGGTGGCGGCCAGGCCGACACGCTGATGGGCGGCGACGGCAACGACGTGCTGGATGAGGGAGGCGGCCACGGCGATCTCGACGGCGGGCGCGGCAACGACGTTCTGACCGGCGGCCCGGGCGCCGACGCGTTCATGATCTCTCCGGACAGCGGCAACGACGTCATCACCGACTTCCGCGCTGGCGTCGGGATGTTCGACCATCTCGCCGTCATGGACATCGAGCCCGAGCAGTTCCGCTTCAAGGACACGCAGGACGGCGTCCTAATCAGTTGGGACACGAACAAGGGCGACGGGTCGGTCTTGCTCGAAGGCGTGTTCAAGGCGGATCTCGCGCAGGACGACTTCATGTTCGTCGACGACCGCCACCTGATTGACCCGGCGAGCGCCCACGCGGACCGCGTCACCGCCGAGCACTTCGTCAAGGACGAGGGCAGCGAGAGCGCGCCGACGACGGCAGGCGAGACCCCCTCGCAATTCCAGCGCTCCGTCGACGGCAATCTCATCAAATACGGCAGCGATGGACAGAACGACGTCTTCCAGGCCACGGCCAAGAACGACTTCTACTTCGGTCTGGGAGGCGACGACCATCTGTACGGCGGAAGAGGCGACGACCACCTTGCGGGAGATGCCGGCAACGATGTTCTGGGCGGCGGAGACGGGCGGGACGATCTCCGCGGCGGCGACGGGAACGACCAGCTCTACGGCGCAGCCATGGCCGACAACCTGATGGGCGGAGCGGGCAACGATTATCTCAGCGCCGGCGCCGGGCACGACATGCTCGAAGGCGGGGCAGGAAACGACGTCTACAACGGCGGCGACGGCGCCGACGCTTTCATGGTCTCGCACGGCAGCGGCAACGACGTCGTGGTGGCGGGTTTCGACCCGGGGCCGGGCGCGTTCGACCACATCGCGTTCATGGACATTCTCCCCAATGAGGTAAGTGTCACCGATTCGCTATCCCCGCACGGCGACGGTCACACCGGCGTCCTGGTAAACTGGAGCGACGGCTCGATCTTTCTGGAAGGCATCCAAAAAAGCCAGTTGGCCCAGGACGACTTCATGTTCAACGCCGTCGAGGGTGGGGCTTTCGTACCCGACCCCTCGATCAGCACCGAAGGCAGCGAAATGATCTTCCAGGGAACCCACACCGAGTGGCATCTGGTCTAGGAGCGCCGACCGCTCGAAACGGCGCTGAAGTAGGCACCGGATTTCACCGTCTTGCCGCCAGTCGAACGAGATCAAACGGGTGGATGATCGCGTCCCTCGCAATCCACAGAAGGATCAGTGAATGTCCTAGGCCGCTTCGCCGCGATGATAGCCACCACCACAGTGATCATGTTCGGACTGATGTACCTGAACACGTTCGCTACGGATTACGTCTGGTACAGCCAGACCCGCACCTGGATGGCGCTCCTCATGGGCGCGGTGATGGCCATCATCATGCTGGGCTTCATGTGGGGCATGTACAAGAACCGCGCGGCCAATCTGGGCACGTGACCACGAGCGCCCTCCTTTTCGCAGGCGCGCTGTGGCTGGTGCGCAGCCAGCAGACCGTCGCGGACGTCTCCTACAGGAAAGCGATGATTCCGCACCATTCGATCGCGATCCTGACCAGCGAGCGGTTGCACATCAGGGATCCGCGCGTCCGAAAGCTGGCGGACGGGATCATCGAAGCGCAGGTCAGGGAGATCGGCGAGATGAAGAACTTGATCGCCGAACTCGAGCAGAAACCGGTCCCGGACGATGCGAAGGATCTGCCGCCGCGCGCGCCGCAGTAGGGGTTTGCTCGGTTCGGGCCATGGACCAAGCGCGGCGCGAGCGTCAGCCAAACTGCAGACTTGCCTAAAGCCTCGTCAAGTTTGTCATGCCACCATCATCGAAACGCCCTCGCTTACAGTTGTTCGGGAGCTGCACAACCGCCGTTCCATGACCGATCAATAGGGAAAGCTCAACGTGTGCTGTATACCCAAGACAGCACGGAACGTTTCTGATGAATTCGCGAACCCAACTCCGAAGCTTCCAGACACGACGGTCTGGGGAGTTAATTGATATCGTGCGCCAATTTCGGCCATGTTGGTGACGTCTCCGAGCCGTCGGGCCGTTTCGCCATACACGTCTGCGACTATGACGAGATCATTGATCACCGGCTGACTGTAGCCCAAGCCTACCCGATACCGATCGCTCCGTTCGCCCATCGTGCCCGGGCAGAGGGTCATGATTGTGGAACCATGACGCGTTGAAATGTATTCGACGTGGCACGTAGCTGAAAGGCGAATAGCCGCCCAAGTCGAAGGTGCCGATGGGTTTCGTAGCCAAGAACTTGAGTTCTGTCTCGGTACCGCCCGCATCGCGGCCGTACGGCTTCGTCACTCCGGCGGCGACGGACAGCGCCGGAACCCAAATGCTCTCACTGTTAAAATTGTAGAGCCCCTGGACGCGGACGTCCCCCTGGCGGTTTCGCTGGCATCGCGAACCGGTAGGGTGCCTCATCTTGATCTGCGCATTGGGAAAGATTCGGTACTCGACCCGCGGCACCGTCCAGTACCGATTCTTTCCCTCCACGTCCCGAGTCCGGTCGTACCTGAAATAGGTCCGGGCCTCGATCGCGCCCTGCTTCAGGGGGTAAGCATCCTCGACCGTCACCGGGATGCCATCCTCGAGGTTAATGAGTGGGCGGCAGAGCTACGCGGGTCAGGGGGCGTTCGCGGCAGCGACGATCCGCAGGTCGTCCGTGGTGCGCTCGAGCAAATCGTAACCGCCGCGCTCGAGGCCAATGTCATTGCGCGCTAGTCGCCATGCCCATCGAGACGAACCTCCATCGACTGTTCGCGATCAGGAATTGCGTGCCGAAATACTAGCGATAGGCGGTGGCTGCGCTTCCGGCGCCCGCTCGCAGACCATCAGACAGGATCGGATCGCGGATCGGCGCTGATGGCCGGTCCCTGCGTCACACCTCGCTACGTCAAGGCACGAGGGGACCACCGTGACGATCGGTCGTGCCCCGAGCGCACCGCCTCCGGAGGCCGCACCCGACATCCGCGCGACAAAGGCGGCCGGCAGCTGGATTTCGAAGAACCCGAACATCGCCAGCGAAAGGATGACGAGGACCGTGCTGATCACGCTAAGCAGGAGCTTGTCCCGCAGGAGTAAATGCCATTGCCGTGCTTCTCGCACTCTTCGGCGCAGAGCCGACATGCCGCCGCGCGCTTCTGCAAAGCGGCCGCGCCAAGTCTGGAGAGGCTCGTCGCGGAGAATATTGGGGTAAGCCTCATCCATAAGGACTGGCCAATCCTGACCAATGCGTTTTCTACGGCGCTCGCCTGGCCTTGAGAGCTCTATGGAGGCAGGTACGACATGGTTCGCCGCGCGCTGATGGCCATTCCGGAGGCGAGGATCCCGCAGAAGCGGATGCTGGGAGCTATGGCCGCTTCGATGGCGTCGAGACGGCGCGTATGATGGGCCGCCTGTATGCGGCGGCACGGCTCTACGTCAACTTCTTCCAGCCGTCGTTCAAGCTGAAGGAGACGCGTCGCGAAGGGACTAAAGTATCAAGCGCTATCACCTCCCATCGACGCCCTATGAGCGAGCCTTGGCGCATCTCAAGGTGACCGCGGCCGTGAAGAAATGGCTACGCGATCAGTATCGCTCGCTCGATCCGGTTGCGCTGTTGGCGGAGATTCGCGCGACCCAAGAGGAAATAGGCAATCGCGTTGATCGTCGTGCCGGACAGGCGCGCGGCCTGCAACCCGCTCACACTAGCATCCTCCCAGCGACCGCGGCGACGTTCGCGAAGACGCTCGGCAAGACCGACAACTCGGCGAGCCGCGTGTCACACACCGGCGAACTCGTCGGCCCTATAAGACCAGAGTTCGCATGCCGTCCAAGCTCGACCCGCATTGCCACGATCAGGGTTGGCTCGCTGAGGAGCCGCAGCTAACCGCGCTCGCCATTGTCGGCCGGCTGAGCGATAAATGCTCTGAGGAGTTCGGGCCGAGACAGCATTCTATTGTGCAGCGTCAGGGTGCTTGGACGGAAGACTGCTAAGCAGTTGGTCGCGGAGAAGCTGCTTGGCGACGCCGCGACTGTGGCCCCGTTGCCCGGGGCTGTGGATGACTCGGGCTATGCAGGGCCCGACCCGCCCACAGCCCCTCTCCCCGAGCAAGCGGGAAAAGCTACTTGGCGCCACCCATCAGTCGACGTCGCATCGTCATCGGCCACGGCGCTACCGGGGTAACATCTGCAAGTGAGACAATACGTACGTACATCTTCTGCAAGGCTATCACGTCGCGTCCGTTCCTCGACGGCGTGACATGAGTGCGAGGAGACATAGATCGGTTGGCGTCCCGTGGCGGTAAGTGAGTGCTGGCCGGCCGTAAGCCCTGCAAGCTAAAGCACCCGAGTGGCGCCAGGGATCTTTAGCAACGCAGCCGTCGCACCCCAGCTCAATAGCACCGTGAGTACGAAGACGATCAACGCCTTGGCGATCGCTGGCATATCGACGTCGAACAGCCAGTATTGCAGCCAGAGCACGATCGGGTAGTGCACCAGGAACATGCCGTAGGCCGCCGCCTGCATAGGATCGAGCATGCTCGAGCCCAAGCGTTTGAATCGGAGGAAATAGGCAAGAATAGCGAACAGGATGGCGGCGCTGAAGGCGGCGAAGAGCAGGCCGTAGATGATCTCATACCAGTCCGGCAGCCACACGGGATTCCCCAAGATCTCGCGCTTCATGTAGATTAGCACCCACAAGAGGCAATACGGGATCATTGCGGCGATGATCCAAGCCCAATTGCTCTTCGCCAGGCGGCCGTCCGCACTCAAGAGGCCGCGATCGAAATTCGCCGCACCCACACCGGCACCGATGAAGAAGTAGACGGGATAAAGAAGCACGCGGCTGGATTGTAGAGAGAGCGGCCCGAACTCGAACCAGCGGCTCGCACCGAAGTAGACCCGGGCCGGTATATAGACGATGGCGGTCACGATGAGCATGAACACGAAGAACACGGCCGGCCGCTCGTAACCGCGCAAGGAAAGGCGATTGATCGGGTCGACCAGCTTCGGTGAGAGCCGATGTAGTGTGCTGGCCGCGAGGTCGAACGCCAACAGGACTGAGATAAACCAGACCGGTCCACTTGGCCACGGCCCGACGGTCACCGTTGTCCACCAGAAATCAGCAAAGCTTATATGTGGCGCTCGTCGCAGCGCAATGGCGTAATAGGCGATCGGAATGATGGTAAGTGCGGCGATCGCAAGCGGCAGGCCGAGCCGAAGCAGTCGGTCGCGCAAAAAGATCCATGGTTCTTTGTGGGCCAGGCTTGGCCAGATGAACAGTCCCGACAGAAAAAAGAACGTCGCCATAAAGAAGCTGTCAGTGGAAAGAATGATCGCGTCAAAGCCGATCCAAGATTTGGGGTCGGTATGGCCGAAATAGGTGTAGGCAATAACAGAATGGTGGAGCAGCACCACCAGCGTCAGGAAGCAGCGCAAGCGATCGAGCGCCGGGTTGCGAGCTCTGACCTTCAGTGCTGTCTGAAGATCGGTGTACCCAGCCGTTTGCGAAATCGTTGTCATATTAGTATGATAAGAAGGCTCTGAGCGTGGCTTGTTGATCGAGGTCAACTGTCGCCGTTGGGTTCCCTCTCGTGTCATATGGTAGACGGGATCTATCGGCGGCGTTCTCTGAACTTTATGTCGGCCTCAACGACGCGATGAACACTCTGTTCGTAAAAGGACCGCGGGTGGAGAACGGCAAGGCGGGTGGAGGCTCCGCTATGAATCGGGAAGGCATTCCCGGTCCTTTCGGCCGCATCTGGGGGAGACATCACGATTCGGGGGTGTCACTGCTGGCGAATGGCGTCGTCAACAACGAGCTTTGGCTTACGTCCCACCTGGCTTTGTGACCGTCTTTTGTGCCCCACACGACCGTCTATTGCGTTACATGGAAACTGGAATCATTTGAGGTTTCCAGGTTCCGAGGACAGTCGCTCCATAACCGCAATTGCGGCTATCAAACCGTCCGCCGTTTCGGCTGCGCCTTCATCTCCGTTTCAGCGGGGGCGCCGGCCAGTCCGCGATAGAGTTCCGCATAGGCGTGTGCCGAGCGGTCCCACCCGAACTCCTGCCGCATGGCGTTCGATTGGATTTTGCGCCAAGCTATGGTCTGGTCTAAAAGCGAAAGCGCGCGCCTTATGCACGCAATCAATTCGGAGGCGGTCGGTTCGCTAAGGGAGAAGCCCGTGGCGATCCCGTTTCTGATGTTCTTCTGATCGGCATCGACCACGCTGTCGACCAATCCTCCGCAGCCTCGCACGATTGGCAACGTCCCGTAGCGCATGGCGTAAATCGGCGTGAGCCCAGGGTTCGAATCGTGAGGGATGCGGCAGCATGTCGGCGCCCGCGAAAAGGCGGTGGGCGACGCCTTCCTCGTAGCCGATCCCGACCGAGACTTGGCCGGGATAGCGTGTTGCCAGTTCACGGAAACCGCTCTCGTAGCCAGCGTCTCGTCTGCGATAAGTGCGAATTGAATCCCCTCAGCGAGCAGCGACGGGAGTGCCTCTGGGACGATGTCGGGCATCTTCTGAAGGCGAGGAGGGGTGTATCGGGCGACCGTACAAGGTTCAGCTCCTTCTGGCAGCCTTACAAGCCCGCTTAAGAGACACTTGACGCGGCGTAAAGGTCATCGTGAGATGGACGTCGTTGGCGGGATCCCAAATTCCATAATCGGCACCGTTCATGATCCCGCGCAAGCGATTACGTTTCTCGCGCAACAGGCCGTCGAAGCCAGAGCCATACTCGGGCGTCAGCACCTCCCGCCTGC
This sequence comes from Bradyrhizobiaceae bacterium, assembly GCA_003963435.1. Lineage (GTDB taxonomy): Bacteria > Pseudomonadota > Alphaproteobacteria > Rhizobiales > Xanthobacteraceae > Bradyrhizobium. The sequence continues at coordinate 134,898 of RXJC01000003.1, forward strand.
AGTTCGGGCTGACGGTAGTGATCGCGTCAGCCCAGCAGATGCCGGCTTTAAGGAACGAAATCCGCCCATAGAACGCCAGCGTAGGGTAGAGATCGGGTCGTACGGCAAAGCAAGCCGTCCGAGTTCATCGGAGAACGCAATCGTTACGCGCCGGCGCATCGACTTGAGTTCACGCTCAGGGTCCTCGAAGGTACGCTGACAGTCGCGCGGCAAAAATAGTCGGTCCGGCCACAGCGCTCCGGGGTAAAGGCGGTCGCCTTGTCGACCATAGTCCCGCAGATGGGATCCTTGGCGAGTTCATGGACGGCCGCAGCCGGAAGCGCTGCTGGATGTACGTGGGTGTGACTCTGCAGGGGCATTGCACGCCTCGTTAGTCTGCAAAGTCGGCAAGTGCAACTTCGCATCACCCTCGGGCTCTCGTGGGTGATCATCTCTTCGCAGAGTCGCAGCCGAGACTTTAATGTCGATCAAGTATTTGCAGAACTAATCTCTCCGCCGCTTAGAGCTTGCTCTAGCTCAAAGTTTTGCAGGAGCATTGCTTCGATGCTTGCAGTCTCGGAAGAACAAACGGCCAAGAGCAGTTGTCATGGCACGTTCCACAGTTGAGGTGCAGAGAGACAGGCCGAAACTCCGGAGGAGGCCGACCGGCACCCGCGAATGCACCGTTTGCTACGAAGACTTCGCTCCGAATTGGATGATGCCTTCGATCGTTTCGCGCGTCATATTGAATTTCCTTCACTGCACTCGTTGCACCGAATCGCTGACCTTGAGCGCCGACTGCACCACGGCATGCCGCTGAGTTCCATTGCTGCAGCCGTCGAGGTGGTGGAGGAGGACGTCGACGTAGGTCAATACGACTAGGCTCCTGACCAGCGTGTCTTTGAGCGCCCGAGCAACTCAGCTCCTGCGAACTTGGCAAGTGGGCCGTGGCAGTTGGCGTTTTCCGCTACGGTCTCTTTCCAGACCTAAGGGGAGAGGTAGTCTGGTAGTAGGTGGGCGCTGGCTCGATCCTCCGACGCGGGCGATCCCCTGGCGCCGGAGGATCGATCTCGGCCGGACGGAGTTGAGCGGACGGGCGAATTTCCGAGGAGGTTCGAAATGTGCACGTGGCGCGGCCTGGGACTAACGATATCTGCTCTCATTCTGGCATACGGCGCGGTCGATGCGACCGCACAGGAGCGAATGAAGCCGCAGCCAGATCAGCAACAGGCTCAATCCCATTCCATGGAGGATGGGGGCGGTACGACGGGGCAGGGAGGTATGATGTGCGGAGATATGATGGGTCGCGGCATGATGGGCCGCGGGATGATGGGTGGCGGGATGATGGGTAGCAGCATGATGGGGAGCCGCGCGATGGGGAGCCCGATGATGTTCCGCATGATGTTCGCTCTGATGGACGACGGCGACGGGCAAATTTCATTGCAGGAGTTTCAGGCCGCCCATGAACGAATTTTCAAGGCAATGGACAGTAACAAGGATGGCCAAGTGACCCAGGAGGAGATGCAAGCTTTCATGCACGGGCGGCCGGGTAAGTCGGTTCCACAGCAGTAGCAGGCCGCTTGCTCCTTCACGGTCTCCGAATTGCCCAGTGACGCGCGGCTTTATGGCCAGGCAAGCAATTCGGCGAGGCGCCAAGCAGGACTGACCACGCGTCGCCGACGGGCAACCCCGCCAATTGGGTTGTAAAATCACAGAAGACCGGCCGGTCGACTGGGCAGTGAAGAAGGCCGAGAGGACGCTAAGAACTCGGCACAAGCCTCTGGTGCGTCAGCCGATCACGCATGGTTGTCATGATGAACATGATGGACGGGATGGGATGGGGGATGGGCCTGGTTGGGATTCTCATCCTCGTCCTGCTTCCTCGGCATTGCCGCCCTCGTCAAATATCTCTCGAGGTCGTGACGTCATGCGGCTCGGGTGCAGATCTCGGATGGAGCGTCAGCCCGCTACTCGCGATCAATAGGGACGTGGGGCTCACAAACCCGTGAACTGAACTGCCGTGACGCAGTGCATTTTGCGCGTGCTGCCAACGGCCTAGCCTTTGGCTAGGTTGGTTGTTATCTTAGCTCACATGTTGGAGAAGATCGGCCGCATCATGAGACTGGCACTGGCGCTCACGTTCATCGTGGGGCTGGTTCCGCATGGCATACGTGCAGCGGATGCGGACGTGAAGATGGTCATGGCTGCCGCGACCGACATGCCAATGAAGGGCAAGTACAATGGTTGCGGCGACAGTCAGAAGGAAATGACAGCCGCAGCATGCTCCGCCTCTTGCGGAAGTTTCGTGGCCTTGCCCGTCTTTGTTTCGCTGTTTGACCCAGTTCTTGTCGAGATGGCGCAAGATTTCTCCGGCCCAGCTCTCGCAGGGCATACGATCCCGCCTGATCCATATCCTCCCAGACCTCTCATCCTGAGCTGAGGCGCATCGCGGGTCGCGATGTGTCCTCTGGTGCGCGCGATGCCCACCGCATCGATGACGCGTCGCGATGTTGCACGTGGTTTTTGGCCATGGGCAGCGGATCAATATCCAGGATTGGCTTTCATGCACTCCAGTTTAGGTCCGGCGATCAATCGCCGCGCACTGCTCGTAGGCGGCACCGCAGTTGCGGCTTCTGCCCTGTTCCCGCGAATAGCACGAGCCACAGCGGCAGTACCCAAGGCAATTGAGCTCACCGCTGCGCCAGGTCGCGCGTCCCTCGTTGGCTCGCCTTACCCGCGCACAAATGTGTGGTGCTACGGGGACCGCATCCCAGGTCCCGAAATCCGGCTCCGTCAGGACGAGCCCGTTCGCTTGGCCGTCCGAAACAACTTACCGGAAGATACGACTGTGCATTGGCACGGCATACGTCTGCCGAATGCCATGGACGGCGTTCCCGGCCTCACGCAGCCGCCGATCAAGCCTGGCGAGAGCTTCACCTACGAATTCACGCCCCCCGACGCCGGCACGTTCTGGTACCACCCGCATGCCGACAGCCTGCAGCAATTGGGGCGTGGCCTGGCTGGCGCTCTGATTATTGAAGAGCCGGAACCCGTTCCGGTCGACCGCGACGTTGTCTGGGTATTGAGCGACTGGCGACTTAGATCCGATGCGCAAATCGCGCCCGGCTTCGGCAGCGGCATGGAAGCCGCCATGTCCGGTCGCGTCGGCAACACGGTCACGGTGAACGGTGGGGTGTCCGAAGAGGAGCCAGTACGGGCAGGGGAGCGCATTCGCCTCCGCCTCGTCAACGCCTCGCTCGCGCGCATCATGGCCCTGCGCTTCGAAGGCCACCGCCCAATAGTCGTCGCGACCGACGGTCAGCCTTGCGACCCGCATGAGCCGGACAATGGGCGTCTGCTTCTCGCTCCTGCAATGCGGGTCGATCTCATCCTCGATATGCAAGGTGAACCGGGTCGACGATACCGGGTGGTCGACGACTTCTACGATGAGCTGTCTTATTGGCTCACTCAGCTCGCCTACAACGACGAGCCGCCGCTCCGCGCCCATCCACTCGATGGACCGCTGCGTTTGCCGCGCAATCCGGTGCCGGAGCCGGACTTGACCACCGCCGAGCGGCACGAACTCCGGCTTCAGGGCGGGATGATGAGTGGTGGAGGCATGATGGGGAGGGGCGGAATGATGGGCATGGGCAGCGAAGCCAGCTGGGCCATCAATGGTCATTCGATGACAGGCGACGGTCACGTCGGCGTGCCGCCGCTGTTCACTCTGCGGCGCGGACGAAGCTGCGTGCTGTCGATGCGTAACGAAACAGCTTGGTGGCATCCTATGCATCTCCACGGCCACAGCTTCCGCGTCCTGAGTCGCAATGGCGCAGCGGTGCCGCACCGGCAATGGGCGGATACCGTTCTCGTACGACCGAAACAGACGGTCAAAATCGCTTTTGTCGCCGACAATCCCGGCGACTGGATGCTGCATTGTCACGTCACAGACCATCAAGCGTCCGGAATGATGACCATGCTGCGCGTTGCCTAACCAATTCTAATACTGCGAAGGAGAAGCGACATGAATAGACGGACATTCTGCCTTGGCACTGCGCTAACGACGCTTGTGCTGCCGCTGCCGGTATTTGCCGAGCCGATCAAGGCGACGTTGTACAAGAACCCGCAATGCAGTTGCTGTGAAGGCTACGCCGCATATCTTCGGCAGAACGGGTTCGACGTCGAGGTAAAACCCACCAATGATCTCGCTGAGATCAGCCAGAACGCCGGCGTACCAGCGAAATATCAGGGCTGTCACACCATGTTCGTTGGCGGCTACGTGGTCGATGGGCATGTTCCTGCGGACGTGGTCCGCAAGCTCCTATCCGAGCGGCCGCAGATCGCGGGGATCACGCTGCCTGGCATGCCCACCGGCTCCCCCGGTATGACCGGCCCCAAGACGCAGAAATTCGTCATCTATGTCGTGACCAAGGAAGGCAAGGCGCCGACCATCTACGCCAGCGTGTAATCGGTAGGCGCCGGCGAGGTCAACCAGCACCGCCCACAAGCACGTTGGCCCAGTATCGTCCGAGTGCTTGTGAAACGATGTCGCCAGCGATCAGAGGGTTTGAGCAGCAATGACGCTTGTCTCCTGCATCCGAGGTATCCAGCTCGCGGTTGTTGTCGCAATCGCAATCGCAACGGCTACTCCATTAGCCGCAGCTCAGGAACCAGTAAGAAGGCTGGTCCTGCATGACAGCCCACGATCTGTCGCTGCTGTCCAGTTCACCGATCAGCAAGGCCGCGCACGAAGTCTGGACGATCTTAGGGGAAAGGTCGTGGTCCTCAATATCTGGGCCACCTGGTGCGTGCCCTGCCGAAAGGAAATGCCCGCGCTCGACCGGCTGCAAGGGACCCTGGGCGGCGCCGAGCTCAAGGTCGTGCCTCTCTCGGTCGATCGCGGTGGCCTCGAAACCGTCCGCAAATTCTATTCCGAGATCAACCTTCGCAATGTTGCCATTTACACCGACCCTTCCGGACAGGCCTTGCGCGCCGTGGGTGCCATCGGCTTGCCGACCACGCTCGTTATCGATCGTGCTGGTCAGGAAGTTGGGCGCGCCATTGGTCCCGCCGAATGGGATTCGCCAGAAATCGCCGCGACGCTGCGCGCCGTCATGACCAATACCGGCGGACGTCTCGGTCAGCGGCAAGATCCCGATCGATCCAACTTGCAAGCGTCGCCCGGCCCGCTCCGGCGTGCGTTCGACTGGCTCATGGCGCCTGTTACCGAACTGATCCTTGATAGAGAAACGCCTGATAATTCCTCAGAGAAAAATAGGAGCAGATTGACGAAGGAGAATGAGCATGCAGTCAACGACTAGAATCCTCATTTCATTCGCCCTGGTCTCGGCCGCCGCGATCGTGATGGCTTCGGCTCCCTATGCCGTCGACGATCACGCGCCGTCCAGCTCGACGGGTCCTTTGCGTCAAATGCGCGGACGGTAGCTCAGAGAGGCAAAATTAGCTTTTTGAGACAACAATCAATGACTCCGACGTAAAAACAGAAATAGGGTGGGAAAGAACCAAGGGAGGAGGGGATGGAGACCGTTCGCCGCTTGCGTGCCAGGGCGTTACTGTGCCGACAGGCCGCCGCGTATCATCCAGATAGAAGCTGGAAGCTGCTCGCAGAGGCGGAGTACTGGGAGCACTTGGCCAGCGCGGCTTTGCTTGAGCACTTCAGAGAATGCAATACCCTTTTGCATAATATGGCCACCCCGCAGCACGCGAACGAAACCACCCTGAAACATGGGGCCCCGCAATGGATCAAGGGATGACGTTGCTGTCTTTCTTCGAAAGCGTCTCGAAGCTCTGACTTATCAATGGGCCGAACTGGAGGACCTTCGAGCGCGTGTGATCGAAGCCGAACAGAACAAATTCACCTCTCGTTCGCCTGCGTAACACCGTATGCTTCCGCGCAGTTCAGTCGCGCTCTTCTCGCCAAATCGCAAAATCGGCTTTCGTTCGCTTTCAGGAGAACACTCATGCTATCAAGAAAGCTACAAGCAGGCAGTATTGCGGCAGTGCCTGAGGCGCATTCGCCGGGCGTGGTCAAGTAGCTTGGCCATTCGGCTTTGCCGTGCCGGGCAGGACCGGATTATCGCGCTGTTCCACGGAAGCATAGAACGCATCCATGTCGATATGGATGATCTTGCGATGGGGCGCCGTCGAGACGACTTGCTCCGATCGGATCGGGGCCATAGACGGATTATAGAGTTACCAGTCGAGTCGTCGCAGCCGTTAGACCAGGTTGGTCCGACCGACACTCCGGGCGGGTATCGCCGATCGAATCAAAGACCTCTGCGATGGCGCCCGCGGCCGCCTCGGGAGAGACGCCGACCCGCGCATCCCGACGCGCGACATCGAACGCACGTTCCCGGGCGTGAGGGTAAAGCCGCGATCCTGCATCCAGCCGTGCTCCCTACATTCCCTGTGGCTCCGGCGTCGTTGACCATTGGCCTAGCCGCGCAGCGTCCGGACCGCGGGCTCGAGGCGAATTAAGGCCGGTGGCCACGATATGTTCCACATGTACTTTGAATGAGCTGCAGATTTCCCTTCGCATAGCACAGATTTTGGAATCTATTCCTAGCCGACCAGCTCAGGAGGCGCGGCAAACGCCAAAAGTCCCAAGATCGGCCTGGGACAAAGGGTAGGGGGTCCAGCTAGTCAGGAACTTAGGCGGTTTCGTTTATTTCACTTGTTGCGTTTATTTCGAATATGGCCTATACAAGAGGCCATACAGGGGAGAAAATACGATGACGATGCCAGCCTACGTTGAAGAGCTGGGAGGTACTCGCCTACCTTCTGCGAGCGAGAAGGCGGCAGCCAACCAGCTTCGTCAGATACTCGCTTCGCACGCGACGGGAGATGCCAAACTCCGAGTGCTCGACGATGCACAACAGGCTGCAGAGATAACCTTGTCGCCGGCGCTATCGAGTCTTTTGATGGAATTGCTGCGGCATATCGGTCGCGGCGATGCGGTGACGCTTGTGCCTGTGCATGAGATGTTGACCACGCAGCAAGCTGCCGACATTCTGAATGTCTCGCGTCCGTTTCTGGTCTCGCTGCTCGAGAAGAACGAAATTCAGCACGTGACAGTGGGGCGTCATCGCAGGATTAAGGCAGAGGACCTATTCGCCTATAAGCGCACGCGTGATGAGAAGCGGGGCAAAGCGCTTGCGAATCTCGCTGAGCAGGACGCGGAGCACCTGTAAGCTTGTTTGCAAACCGCTTCACCGCATTCGTCGATGCGTGCTCACTTGCAAGCGCGCTCAAAAGGAACCTGCTTCTCTCCTTGGCGGAAGCGGAGTTTTTTCGTCTCCGCTGGTCGAGCCGCGTCCTGGATGAGACCGAAGCAGCTATCGAGGAAATCTTGAGCGGCAAAGGCTTTGCCGATGCCACAGCGCGCGCAGAGCGGGCGCGCGCCAGTATGGAAGCTGCCTTCGAAGACGCCATGGTTACGGATTTTGACAACTTCTTGCCGGTTGCGGCGGGTCTGCCCGATCCTGGCGATCACCACGTTGTTGCTGCGGCGGCCAAGACGCAAGCCGCAATGATCGTAACGGAAAACCTTAAGGACTTTCCCGCGGCAGTTCTTTCCGACCTGAACATGGAGGCGAAATCGGCCGACGCTTTCATTGCGGATACTATCGCACTCGACGAAGCTCGCGCCGTTGCAGCCATTCGGCGTATGCGCGAACGCTTCAAGAAACCGGAAATGACGCCGGCGGAGTTCTTGCTCGTGATGGAAGCTGCGGGGCTGATTGAGACTGTTGACGTGCTAAGGTCACACGTGGAATCCCTCTAGCTCAGTAACTAACCAGACGGGCTTTTGGCAACACGATCTTGATGCGAACTCGACTTCGGATATTCCATAATGAAAATTATGCGAATAAAATCAATACCTTATCATAACTGCTGAAATAAGCGCTTCGAGCAAGTTTTGCTCACGCGCGCCTAACCAAATAGCCTTTCGCTTTGAACTCCTCGTTCACGAACGTTCCTTTGGACGTCGAGTCGCGGAATTGCTCCCAAACCTCTCGGGTAACGCCACTGTAAATGTAATAGGCTCCACGTTTGAAGATCACGTGTGCCTCACCCTGGTCCTCGTCGTATGCGATTTGGTCGACGCTGCTTGAGTCCACATAGGTGAAATCCATGAACTATCTCTTCAGTTGATGGCGCCAGTGAGTGACAGATCTCATATTGAGCCAGATCAAGTTTCCGGCTGTTCTTTCGCTGTCGGCACAACACGCCGCGATCTCCAAAGAACTGACTCTGGCTGACTCCGAACGATCCAGACAATGTGAAGTGGGGCTGGGGACCGACCGCTGTGGTTGCGCCGCTCTCTTGTGTGTCGGGGAAAACAGTGTACTGGTTAGCCTAATTCTGCGGGCGGAGATGGTGCATCGAGAAGAGGAGAGGGCTTCGTCGCTTCGTGGGCCTCAGAGCGCAGCGGACGTGTCAACACCTCACGTCTGAATTCGTGAGCTTTCGCCCCTTTTCTAATTGCAAGACGCGAGACCGAATTCGCTATACGGCCGAGTGGTCCCGTGAAGTCCGGAAGATCGACCATAGCCAGCAGCAGCCCTGCGGTTCGATGAGGTTATCGCAACAGGGTACTGGATCGCTGAGCCTCGTTGAAAAGCTGACGCCCAAGGGAAGATGACTCGCGGCGTGCCTTGGGGGCGCTCGTGCATGAAGCCGGCACCCTCGCTTAATTCAGATTTATCAACCGCGCATTTTTTCTCTGTGGCCGGAAGGAATTAGGAACGTAGCTCCGGTGCGAAGGTTCCTACGAACGGCGGAGTGCCGCCCGGCGGGGTCGATGCTCGTCGTCGCGTTCAACCGGAGCAACCAAATGAGCAGGCGTTTTGAAAATCGACATCATCACTCGGGAGACGACGGGAACACGCAGACCTTCGACGACTATCTCCTCTTCATCGGCGACCATCACTCAGACCGGTTCACGGGTTCCGACGATCGCATGAACATCGCCTTCGGCCGGGACGGAAACGACCGACTGGTCGGCGGAGCGATGGACGACGACCTCAACGGCGGTGCGGGCAACGATCATCTCATCGGCGGCGGGGGAAGCAATCATCTGGTCGGAGGTGCGGGAAACGACCACCTGATCGGCGGAGATCAAGCAGATACGTTGATGGGAGGCGATGGCAACGACGTCCTGAACGAGGGTGCGGGCCATGGCGACTTGGACGGCGGGCGAGGCAACGACGTTCTCACCGGCGGTCCGGGCGCGGATGCATTCATGATCTCTCCCGATAGCGGGCACGACATCATCACGGATTTCCGCGCCGGTCCGGGGGTGTTCGACCATCTTGCGGTCATGGACATCGAGCCCGAGCAATTCCGCTTCAGGGACACGCACGACGGCGTCCTGATCAGTTGGAATACCGACAAGGGCGACGGATCGGTGCTGCTCGAAGGCGTTTTCAAGGCGGACCTCGCGCAGGACGACTTCATGTTCGTCGACGACCGCCACCTGATCGATCCGACGAGCACTCATTCCGACCGCGTCACCGCGGAACACTTCGTGAAGGACGAGGGCAACGAGAGTGCGCTGCCGACGCCGGGCGAGACGCCGGCGCAATTCCAACGCACGGTCGACGACAATCTTATCAAGTACGGCAGCGATGGACAAAACGACGTCTTCCAGGCGACCGCCAAAAACGACATCTATTTTGGCCTGGGGGGCGACGATCGCCTGTATGGCGGAGAGGGAGACGATCACCTCGCTGGAGACGCCGGCAACGACCTCTTGAGCGGCGGGAATGGACGTGACGATCTTCGCGGCGGCGAGGGAAACGACAGTCTCTACGGCGGAGCCATGGCCGATAACCTGATGGGCGGAGCCGGTAACGACTATCTGAGCGCCGGCGCGGGCCATGACATGCTGGAAGGTGGGCCGGGTAACGATGTCTACAACGGCGGCGATGGCGCCGATGCCTTCATGGTCGCGCACGGCAGCGGCGATGACGTCGTGGTGGCGGGGTTCGACCCCGGACCGGGCGCGTTCGATCATATAGCCTTCATGGATATTATGCCCAAGGAGGTGACCGTCACCGATTCCGTGTCGACACACGGCGATGGCCACACGGGCGTGCTCGTAAGCTGGGGCGATGGATCGATCTTCCTGGAAGGCATCCAGAAGAGCCAGATGGCGCAGGACGATTTCATGTTCAACGCGGTGGAGGGCGGAGCCTTCGTGCCTGACCCGGCGATCAGCACCGAGGGCAGCAATATGATCTTCCAGGGAACGCACGCCGACTGGCACCTCGCGTAGCGGCTTGTCACAAGAAGCGCCTGGCGACTTACAGGGCGCATCTTACAAGGTCGGTTGAAGGCCAATATACCGGCTTTAGCTTGTCGCGACCGCCCTTCGAAGGTAATCGATCGTCGTCTGCGGCACCGCTGACGGCTGTCCGAAGCATGGTCCGCAGTCTTCACCCCTTGCGCTCAACCGAGGAACAACGGCTTTGCGGAGCCGTTGCGACCGAACGCAATTGGAAATCAAGGAGCAAACATGTACCAGAAATCCGCCGCGGCTGCCGCCGCCATCGTCCTGCTCTCCTCACTGGGGACAGCGGTGGTCGCCCAAGACACGATGGGCGCCTACAAGCAGTCGATGGATAAGATGAATTCAGAGATGAAGAAGGGCATGGACGATCCCGACGCCACCAGGTCCTGGGCCAAGATGATGATCGCGCACCACCAAGGCGCCATTGAGATGAACGAGACGGTTCTTAAGGAAACTAAGGATCCGATGATCCGCAAGATGGCCGAGAAGGGCATCAAGGAGCAGAAGGAAGAGCAGAAGCAGCTTGGAGAATGGCTCGCCAAGCACGACAAGTGACGCCGAGCCGTCGCCGACAGAAACGCCATGATCGCTTTCCCCTACGACTACTTCCTCGTTGCTTGGTTCGCCTTCGCGCTGGCGTCGACGGCCTACGTCGCCGTCGATCAGTTCGGCAACAATCCCGAGCCGACGGTGATGAAGTGGGGCTTCATCCTGGTCACGTTATACATGGGTCCTTTCGGACTGCTGCTCTACGTGCTGGCCGACAAGGAGCCGCGGCCAGGCCAGCATGAGGAATTCACGTCGCCGCTCTGGAAGCAGGGTGTCGGCAGCACCATCCATTGCGTGGCGGGAGATGCGACCGGCATCATCATGGCGGCTGTTATCACTGCGTCGCTCGGTCTGCCGATGTGGATCGACTTGATCGTCGAGTATATCGCGGGCTTCTCCTTCGGGCTCTTCATCTTCCAGTCGCTTTTCATGAAGCGGATGATGGGCGGTACCTACTGGCAGAACGTGAAGATGAGCTTCATGCCCGAGTTCATCAGCATGAACGCAATGATGGCCGGCATGGCACCGACCATGAGCTATCTGATGATGGGCCGGGACATGCGGGCGATGGACCCGCTTGAGCTTATCTTCTGGGGCGTGATGTCGCTCGGGGTGATGGTCGGCTTCACGACCGCCTATCCGTTCAACGTTTGGATGGTGAAAAAGGGCATCAAGCATGGCTTGATGACAGAGAGGCCCGAGAAGGAGGGAGGTCAGCAGAAGGACGGCGGTGATGGACATGGGTCACATGGCGGCGGCCATAAGATGAAAAGCGAGGCGACGACGCCACAGTTGGCTGCCCTTGCCGGCGTGACATCCTTCCTGCTGCTGACCGGCATGATCGTGCCCGGCTTCTCGGTCAATTTGCGCTTGAGCGCGCGCGACGTCGACGCCTCGATTATGCCGCCCGGCATGATCAACACGTTCGATCTTCCGGCCGCCGCGATGAAGGACATGGCGGCAGTCAAACCGCGGCAGGCCGGCTTCGAAGCGGCGTCCGACGCGCGTGGGGACCAGCCGCTAGAACCACGCATCGAAAACGGCGTAAAAGTATTCCATATCGACGCCTCCATCATCCGTTGGCACATCCTGCCGGACGTCGCGGTCGATGCCTACGCCTACAATCGTCAAATTCCCGGGCCCCGGCTGCAGGTGACGGAAGGAGATCACATCCGGATCAATTTCACGAACCACCTTCCGGAATCGACGACCGTCCATTGGCATGGCCTGATCGTGCCAAACGAAATGGACGGTCCCGCCAAGGTCGCCCAGCCGCCCATACCTCCTGGAGGCACGTATACGTACGACTACACCGTCGGCCAGCACGGGACCTATTTCTACCACAGCCACGATCATCCGGACCGGCAGCAGGCGCTCGGGCTGTACGGAGCGCTTATCATCGCGCCGAAGAACGCCGCCGACGAGGTCAAGGCCGATCTCGACTACACCATTCAGCTACAGGAGTGGTTGAAGCGCGAATGGCTGACCTATCCCGCGATGCTGATGGAAGGAGAACTCCCAAACTACTTCACGATTAACGGGAAGGCGTATCCGGCAACGGACACCATCAACATGAAGGTCGGAGAGACCATCAAGGTCCGCTTCATCGGCACCAACAACAACTTCGTGCACCCCATGCACATTCATGGCGGTCCCTTCGAGGTGGTTGCGGTCGACGGGGTCACGCTGCAGGAGAGCGCCCGCTATCAGGCGGATACTGTCAACGTCGGACCTGGCCAGCGGTATGATGTCCTCTGGACGGCACGCAAGCCAGGGAAATGGCTGGTGCATTGCCATATCCCGCATCACACGGCCAACAACAACGTCGAGCAGAATGGCGGGGGCGGCTTGATGCTTGTCTTGAACGTCAACTAGAGCGTCTGCGGCACTCTGGCTACTGCGGTTGATCTGCATCAACGACGGACGCGGTGCTCCCTCTATGCTTCGAAAGACCATAGGAGCGCGCAAATGTCGGTGCAGGATCATCCCGGGTATCGAGAACGCCCTCAGGTGGGCATGTCCACCAAGGTCAAGGCCGGCATGGTTCTGCTGGGATTTCTGGCGATCACCGGCGCGCTCCTGTTCACCGAGCATCGGGCCCACGTGCTCGGGTTGCTGGTTTGGTTGCCGCTGGTCGCCTGTCCGCTGATGCACTTCTTCATGCACGGGGGAGAGGGCCACGATCACGGCGGCGGCCGGCCGAGCGATTCAAGGAGCGCGTGATGCATGACACGGCACCCGCCTACGGTCTCTGGAGCCTCGTCATAGTCAATTCCGCGGTGTTCATCCTGTTCGCCTACAGCTTCTTCAAGCCGCAGACGTCCCGGGACTGGCGCTCGTTCGGAGCCTTCAGCGCTTTCCTGGTTGCGCTGTTCGTCGAGATGTACGGCTTCCCACTCACCATCTACTTCCTTTCCGGCTGGCTGCAGTCGCACTACCCGAGCGTCGACTGGTTCTCCCATGACGCGGGCCACCTGCTCGAGATGATGTTCGGCTGGAAGACCAATCCGCACGCAGGTCCGTTCCACATCCTGAGCTTCATCTTTATCGGGGCAGGGTTCATTCTGATCTCGGCTGCTTGGAGAGTGCTGTACGACGCGCAGCAGACCCGCAGCCTGGCCACCACCGGCCCGTACAGTTACGTCCGCCATCCGCAGTACGTTGGCTTCGTGCTGGTCATGTTCGGCTTCCTGCTGCAGTGGCCGACGATCCTCACGCTAGCGATGTTTCCCGTGCTAACGATCATGTACGTGAAGCTCGCGCGCGACGAGGAACGCGAAGCTCGGACCGAGTTCGGCGAGGCCTACGCGAAGTACGCGGCCGAAGTCCCGGGCTTCATCCCGCGCCTGAGCCGAATTCTCGGACCCGGCGCTTCCAGCAGCAGCGTTCACCACGGCTGATCCGGAATGGCATGGATCGGTGTTTTGTTGATCGGAGTCGGCATTACTTCCTTTCCTCCGGCCTGCGCTGCTGCCGGAGGACATTCGGTACATGAACCTCGACCGGGCCGAACTGCAGTCAATCGGACCGAGACTGACATCGTGGCTCACCCAGTATTTCGCGTGATGGATGGCCACGTGGCGGCGGCCGCCGGGGTGCTCGTACTCACACCGACACGCTGGCGTGGACATCCTTCCGCGACCATCGGGCAGTCGCTGCGGCTGGCGCCGTCATCGCCGCGGGCTCTCGTCAGCGATCTGCACTGACCCAGCCCGCTCAGAGTCACGACGCCCGCAGCCCACTCCAACCCCAGACTCCAAGACAGCCGTGATCTGATTTCGATTTCGATTGTAGTACGCGCCTGATTTTGGCACGGCGCCAGCTTTTTCAGCAACCTAACCTATTGATTTCACTGTGCCGATTTTCCGAGCCGTTGGTTGATTTTGGCACGAAAGACCGAAATTTGGCATTGAGAGCCTAGGCGCTACTCAAATCTGGCACTGGCCTGTCATGTGCGCAATGACGTGGCACAAATGGCCGCCGCGTTTGAGCTGGTTTTCCCCGCTTTCTGATGAGAGCGCCGTTGACTTGGGGCTACTTTCGGGTGGGTGGTTGGGTTCGTTTGATGCACCCCAGATCGTGAGCCTCGAATGTTCGACGCGGAGAATGCCGATAGCCAGCTCTTCCTGACCCGGCTGTTTCAGTGTCTCGCCAACCCCAACACCCGCAAGATCGTCGAACTACTGGCGTTAGGACCACGCTCGTTGGGCGAATTTTTGCAAGTCATGGACAGCACGGAAGCTCGCATTAAAGCGGCCATCCAAGTCCTTCAGACGGTCGGTCTGGTGTCCGAAGGGAAGGATAGAGGGGGCACAGCCACCGTCTATCTCCTTAACCGGACCGGCTTGAACCTCGCACAGTCTTGGCTCGATCGCGTCGACTCGATCGCCGGCGATCCGATCAAGAGCGAGAATTAAGCTCGGAGATCGGCATCATCACATCCTTCAATCCATCGCTGGAACCGTCCGCGAAGCCGAAGAGCGCCTCAATGCGTGACCTGACGATTTCCTGGGCAGCCGCAGAGGGCAGGCGGGCGACAGCCGCCGACAAAGTGCCCGCGGCCTTGATCCGAGAGATCACGTCGCCCCTGGTCAGGTCTTCCGCAGCGGATGCCTTCATCTTTTGCAGAACGATCTCATCAAAGGAGGCCGGCCATCGCTTCAATTGGAGGAATCCCGCCGGCGTGTTCTTGGGAGAGATTGCAAGGCTGAGATCTTCCGGCAGCCATCTAAAGTAGCTTAACCACGCGGCAAATTTGAGTGCGTCCAGGCAAGACAGGTTGCTGACCGGGGCGGGCAGTCGGAAATCGTGGTTGAAAAGGTAACGAGCGAGCTCCCTGACTGCAGCGACAGTTTCCGGTGGACTTTGTCTGGGGGCAACTGAACGTAGGTCAAGTTTGCAGACTTGGCACGACCAGACGTTCGGAAGGTTTCTCCACGCCAGCAGGTTAAGACACTTCGGACACCGGTCTAGCAGCGTTTCACCCGTTTCGATGTCGCAAATCAGCCCCGACAGAAGCCAGGCGTTCTTTATCCGGGCGTTTTTGCCATCGGCGGCCATTCGCCCGGGAGCGAGACGGCGGCGTTCGGGAGCCAGCCATCCCACCGGCAAAACGCATCCCATGAACTCGGTGCGATCCTTGAACATACGCCACGCACCTTTCGACAGCTTTGTGTGGTCGAAGGAACCCAAGGCCGCGAGTTCAGCGATCGCGTCAGTTCTCGAAGCGATCGTCGGAACCGATTGGTCGGTCATCCCGAGATGTAACGATAGCAAGGTGTCCGTATCGATTCTGCCCATTGGCGCAAGACGTACGGCGATCGAGGCGATTGCCTCGTCTTCGAATTGCTCGATCGTGCGCAACCATGGAGTGTTGGCTCTCATATGTGCAGATCCACGTGATGTTTCGCGGTGAACACCTCTTCCGGCAGCCGGTTGAGATGCTCGTCCAGGAAGGGATTAAGACCGAGCATGATCTTCTCGTTGCGAAACACACGATCGAACCCGGCGGCGATGTCTGCTTTCGTCAGTTCCTCCGGGTCCGTTCCGTCGGTACGGATGAAAGCATGAACAGTCGCCGCGTCGACGAGAAGGGCGTGTCGGCCCGGCCGTCCCCGCTGAGCGTAGAAAGTAGCGCGCATCGTGAGGGGATCGTCTTCGTTTTCGGTGAACCAATTCTTGTGGTACGGGAGCCGATCTGAGAACGTGCCTACAAACGCATCATGCTCCTCGGTGTTGAATCCGAACGGCTCCAACTTCTTGAAGCCCCCGGATCGTTGCCGGGTGGCGTCGACTTCATCTCTCATGGTCTCGAGGGCGGGCGCGCCGATGACGCACAGAGGCGCATTGCATTGGTTTTCGAACGAAAGAATGAGGCGGCCGAGCTTCACGATGCCTTTTCTGTCGTCAGCCATGTTCTGAGCTTCGTCCAAGAAGACGCCATCGATGCCGTTGTGATTGACGTTTTCTATGAGTGTTCCGACACCCTCGTCTTCACCCAAACGAAGGCTGCTCCGATCGTTGAAGATCTTGTCGTTGATAAGACGTGCCAAAGTGCGCGGCGTGGCGCCTCCCGTAAGATCAGCGTAGATGAACCGCTTTCCATTGCCGGACAACAATTGCACCTTCGCTTTCGATATCTTCTTGCCGGTCTGTTCCCGCAAAAGGCGCTTGACGATCTCGCTCTTGCCGCAACGAGACCACCCTATGACGTACGCACTGGCGTTCTCGCCGTCGTCGCGAGCCGATCCGAGCGACAGGCGAAGCATGTCGCGGGTCTCTTTCGCTTGCGGGTGCTCGACGAAGATCTCCCGGACCGATTTCCGCTTCGCGGCCAATACCGGCGAAGAGAGGATGCTTTGATATCTGCCGTCCATATCCTAGTCGCTCCGCACTTCGTCGACCGGAAACCTCAGCTTCTTTCGCGGCTGCGTCGACGGCGAGGGCGTTACGGCAGCGGTCTCTCCGTTGACGATGGACGGCGGAAGCGGCGCAACCGGCGTGCCGTTGTGGGTCATCTCGACGGAGCGCGGCTTGAAAGTCCCGAATTTTTCGATCAGTTCTTCCGTGCGCGCCAGCGCCGGTTGTTCGGCACCATAGGCCAGCACTCCAGTCAGGCGCGGAAGTCGTGCATCCGGAAGATCGGAGGTCTTCGGCGGCACTTGGTCCAGGGGCACCATGCCCATCGTCTCCAGTGCAGTGTCGAACAGATGGTTGAATCCTTCCTGGTGAGAGGCGTGGCCTGTCGGGGCGTGCTTTTTCGCCAGAATGAACTTCCGATGCATCTGCCACTGAAAGCGATTCAGGCCATGAGCCCGCTCATCCGTCGATTTCACATCGAATTCTTTCGGAAGATGCTCGTTCCCATGATCAAGGGCGGTCGGGTCGGCAACGATAGCGCGGCCGACGTCGAGGAGTGGGATGCGGATCCTAACAGGCGTCGGCACCTGCTCTCTCGGACCGAAGCAGCCGGATCGAGCCCTCATCGCCTGTAGTTGCTTGGACTGGTACACGATGTTGTCGCGTTGAATGCCGTGCCGGTCGGTAGTCGCATCGACTTCGAGTGACGGGATCAGATCCCAGCGCTCCATTTCCTCCTTGGTCATGACCTGGGGTCGATGCGAAGGAGACGTCGCGCCGGCGAGCCAACGTTCCTCGGGGGTATCGTAGTCCATTCCGCGCTGCTTGCGGCGCGCATAGACCTCGATGAGCCACATGTGCAGCAACATGATGAAGTCGTCGATGGTGATGATGGCTTCCAGCTTGGGCCGTCTGGCGCCCCGATGTTGCGGACTCGATCCGGTCGATCCCTTCAGCCAGTCGATGAAGTCCGATTCCAAGGTTCCAAACCAGCGCTCCACATACGGTTTCGTGTCAGGCTGGTGCGGGACGGCATGCTCGAAACCGATCTGGACACGCGCGAGAGCCCTACGCATCTGCTCGCTAACGAACTCTTTCGCGTTGTCGTATCTGATCTTTCTCGGCTTACCGTAAGCGAGCCATGAACCTCTGATTTGAGGAAATCGCTTCGCGAGCCAATGCTTCGGCCTGATGGCGTTGTCCAACGCCATCAGAGCGGGGTAGAGGCCGCCCGGCTCGAAGGATGGAAAC
This sequence comes from Bradyrhizobiaceae bacterium, assembly GCA_003963435.1. GTDB lineage: Bacteria > Pseudomonadota > Alphaproteobacteria > Rhizobiales > Xanthobacteraceae > Bradyrhizobium. Next base: position 152,851 of record RXJC01000003.1, read on the forward strand.
AAACCGAGCGGATAGCCCGAGTGGGTGTCCAAGATGACGCAGACCCAAAAGCGGGGAATCGCTGCAGCCGACCAAGCTTTGCCAAACGGCGTCTGTCCGAGAATGCCGAGAAAATCGAACTTGTGGTGGTCGATTTCGGCGACGTCCAAGATGCGCGTCGGCCGCTCGAACTTGCCCGAGCCGCCGAACTCGAGGTCGGCCGCCTGTTTGCCTTTGTCTTTCGCCAGCCTGATCCAAGCGTTGTAGCGACGAAATTCGGTTTGAACCGTCGTCAGTTTGGCTTCTGGAAGAGGTTTTTCGAGCGGCTCCTTCTCGGCCTCTCCGTTCGCAATCCGCTCCTCGTTCGCGGCGTTGCGCGCCTCCGTCTCCCTATTCCTGTCTAATAGGGGCGCATTCCGTTTTGATATCTCGAGGTTGACGCGAATGAGAATCTTGGTCGGCCCGAACTTTGGCGAGATGTCGAGCATCTTCCTGATTTCCAGGGCGATGATGCTGAAGATCTCGTCCGGCAGCTTGCGCTTCCGGGCTTTGATCGCGTTCAGGTGCACGCAGGCGCGTTCCTGCATCTGCGTTTCCAGCTCCTTCTTCACCCAGCGCAGCAAGGAGCGGCTCGAATTGTTCGGCTGGAAGATCTTCCTGCCGGCGGGGAGGGCCTGGTTCTCCGCGAAGATCTCGGCGTTGACCTGCTCGATGATGAGGTCGGCGTTATGGTGGCTTCGATCGAACGGCTTCCCCGGCGGCGCGATGAGCATCCGGTTCACGAAGGCGGCGATGTACCGGTATTTCGTCTCCGCGAGGGTTCGCGGTCCTTGGTTGATAGTGCCGTAGGCCTTCGCGATCAGCGCGCGGGCCTCGTCCAATGATTTGGAGACGTCGAACGTCAGCCGCATTCGGCCCGGATGATAGTATTTTTCTTCGTCGAGCAGCTCGAAGAGTCTGGTGGTCGAATAGCGGGCGACTTCGCCGCGATCGACATTCAGGAAGAGGTGGGGGCCCTGGTCGGGCATCTTGCGCAAGAATCTGTGCGCAGCGTTGTCGATCAGGACGACCTGGTCGGCCTCGAGACCGTCGAACAGGATCGAATCCAATGAAGGCTCGATGTCGTTGCCTTCGGTCGCATGATAAGGAAGCGCAGTTTGCGGTTGTTCGGTGACGATATCCAGCATCAGACGTGTCCCTTGCGGACGATCGTGTCGCCGTCGATCGGCGAGAACGTGTCGATCGAGACGATATTTTCCGGGATGCGCGAGAGCACCACGCCGCGCGGGAAGATGGTCTCGGCCAGGATGGTTTCGCAGTGAGACATCGGCAATGAGCCGCCTGCCTCCATCAATGCCGAGACGAGCCGGTTCAGGTCCTCCGGTTCGATGTCCCAACGATCGTTCGCGATGATCTCATCGACGATATCCGGATCGCCCCAGCGCTTTGCAAGCCCGCGCTCCGTGACCACGCGCCAAGGCACGCCAGCGAGCCGGTAAGCGAGCCGGACGCGGCGTAGGCGAGCCCGCAGAAGCTTGGCGTCCTCCCATCTCGCCCTTCCGTCCTCGTCCCAATCCGCGGGCCTTGGCGGCCTGAGCTCCTCCCAACCCTTGACTTCGTAGCGCACGAAACGGGCAACCTTGACGGGGTATCGCACGAACGCCCCATCTTCCTCGATCAGGTAGTCCGGGGTGTAGATCTCGTTCCGATGTTCGCCGAACAGATTCATCCGGATCGTCTCCGGTTGAGCCCAGACCCGCTTTACGCGCAGGAGGCAGTCGGCCGCCCTGACCAGACGTTCCTCGAACCCTCCTTCATGGATCAAGTGACGCCCCATCTTGCGGCTGAAATGGCCCCCGACCACGTGATTGCGCCGGCCAGTGATCACCTGCCGCGTGGCCTCGTTGTCTTCCAAACGGAAGACCTCGACGCCGTCGCAGAGATGCTCCCAGACCGGCGCGATCTTTCGACGATTACGTGGCATCGCGACCTTCGTCGAGAAGACGCATGGCCCGCGTTTCTTCGATATGATCGAGAAACGCCGTCAGGTACCTGACGCTGATGAACTCGATCGACCCATCGGTGTAGATGCGAGCCGGCCTACCGAATTGACCGTCGTGTCCATCTACGAACCGTTCGAGCTTCGCGAAGAAGCGCTCGGCTTCAGTCTTGCGGGTGAGCGAAGGGATAACGGGCATGGAAGACCTTTTCGCCAGAGAGTCGGAACGTGCAGCCGCTTGACGCTGCACGGATTCGGTCCGGCAAAAGATCACCAAGAAAGACTCTTGCGACTTGGAATCGGACGTGCGATTCTCGGTCGGCCAAGAGGATATCTTGGTCGTTCTGCCGAATGGTGACCGGAGACAATCCGGATATTGGCGGACATGGGTCTAAGGCTGGCTTTTGTGGGCGCCGAAGACCTTTCTAACTACGCGCGATCGGAGTCCGCTCCGGTCGCGCGTCTACGCAAGCTGGTGCATGATGTTGTCCTTGCCGCGCCGGTATGGCGCATCGCATTGAATAACATGCGCGTTTTGGAATCCTATCGAAATGAATCTGGTGGATTTCGGATGCGGTTTTTCGGTCGTTTTGCGGAAAATCATCTGAGTGGTCCTGATAGTGTCGCCAAATTTTGCGCCTATTGACTCTTGTCTTCGTTTGCTGCACGCGCGCGCGAAGTATGCGGCACCCCAGGCGCTAAGCGTCCCTCGTCGTAAAATATCGCCACGCACTCGCGATGCCGATTCCCAGCGCCGCTGCGACGACCTCGGGCGCCGCTCCGGATCGCGCGAGATCGAAGCCGATCGTGTTACGTAGCGAAGTCGGGACGGCCGAACGTGAGACCCCGGCTAAGCTCCTCGATCGACGGAAGGCGAGTTGAAACGAGCGCGCCGAAAGCCGGGTGCGCCGCTTGGTCACGAACAGCGGATCGTCGTCGCCGAGCTCGAACGGGACGTGATCGAGATATCCGTTTAGCCGATCGATCGCTTCTTGCGAGATCGTGGCCGGTCGAGGCTCGAGATGCGACTGGCGGACGAGGACGGCGGCAAGGATCGGGCTGAAGTCGCGAAGGTTCAACCCAACGATTTCGGCCGTCGTCAAGGCTGAAGTGGCTGCGACGTGGATCGCAGCCGAGTCGCGCATGCGCGTCCAGCTATCCTCGTGGTCCCAAGTCGAGAGAATAGTCTCGATGGATTCTTTCTCGACCGGTTCTCGGTGCACCCTGCCGCAAGGAGGAAGGCGGCAACTCAAGAGCTTTGAGCAGTCGTGCGACCCCTCCTGAGCAAGAAAGCGTGCGAAGTTTCGTAGACCTGCAAACCGCCTGTAGATGGTGGAGGCGGCGGCGCCGTCAGCGCTCCAAAGCTCCGCGACACGGTCGGCTGCCGACTGGTCCATCGCGACGACTGCGGAGATGTCGATGCTACCGATGGCCTCGGCGACATCCCTTAGATCTCGAGCGTAACAGTCGACCGTCGACGGGGCCGAGCCCGCCGTGGCAATGGCGTCGAGCCAGAAAATGCTGTCTGGAACGAAAGGTAGCGTCTGTTCCTGCGTGACCATGGAAACTCGCCAAGTTAGACTTCAAAAGTCAGGCGCCCGAGCCACCGCCGTAGCGCGTTCGGCAAGCGGCCATACCGAATGATGGCGGTCGTGCCTCTCGACGCGGCAGGCGCCGACCCGGGGCCGGCATGCCGGTCAAATGATTGGCGGCCTCCGCCAAGTCGATTTCGCAGCTCGAGATCGACGCAGAAGCGGAAACGTTCGGTATCCGGAGCGAACCTACGACACGCCCGCCTGGTTCGAACCCGCCAGGGCCGATCTCCACTGTTACGCAAAGCATATACGCCTCCATCATTTGCCTAGGGATTTTGAGTTCCGGGACGACGGTTGTCCTCGAACAGGATTCGGATCGCCTCGCCGGACAGGTGCCGCTTCTCGGCGAGGGCATTTGCGACGGCGACGATGGCGTCTTGATTACCCCGGACCAGCCGGGCGGCCCGCTTCTGCAGGCGGACCAGATCGGTTTCTACGCGCCGGCGCAGCGTCTTGTCCCGCGAAACGGCCTTGAGAACGCGACGGTAATCCGACGTAAAAGCGAGATCGTCTCCCAAACCCGTCGCATGAAGCGATGCGATCATCCGAGTGGCGATCGCCATGTCGCTCTCCTCATCAAGACCGCTGCCAACGGAAACTTCTCCAATCAGCAAATGCTCGGCAGCCCGACCGCACAAGGTAGCCACGACGCGGGCCTCGAAGTCGCGTCTTGTCGGAAGATCGCCGTCATCCTGGACTGACGTCGTCTGTCCGGCGGCGCCATCCCGCGTCCGGACGACGATGCCGCGCAGGGTGGCGCAACGCAGGACCAGGATGCCGACGGCGTGCCCGGCCTCGTGCACGCAGATTCGGCGCAAGCGCGCGGGTGGAATGGCCTCGTCGGGCAGCGCGACCGCACGGACGTCATCGGCGCGGAGCGACCGGTCCTCGCGACGGGCGATCCGTCTCGCATCGCGCGTCACCATCATGAGTTCGGCGCCCGTTGATCCCTCGAGGAGCCGTCCGAGCTCGGCACGCTCGCCGCTCTCGATCTCCGGCAGATAGTGGGAGAGAATGTTGATCGTGCCGGCGAGATCAGGACGCCGGACCTCGATGGCCTTTTCGTAGCGTCCCGGGCGCAAGAGCGCCGAGTCGATGCGATCGAGATAATTTGTGCAGGCGATGAAAATTGTCTCCTCGCCACGACCGCTGCCGCCGCGCGAAAAAGCATCGTCCAACCTGAGCATGAAGTTGGTCAAAACGGGTAACCACCAGTCACGGCCTCTACTAGAAATTGTGGATCGGTCTGGCAACGCGTCAAGCTCGTCCAATAGAAAAACACAACTATGGGTAGATATCATTTCGAACATGGCATTGGTCGCCTGCACGACCCCGCCGAGCGCTCCATCCGACCGAGCGAAAAGATCTGCGACCGAATAAGCGAGGAGGGGGCGATTCATATGCTTCGCCACCAGTTTTGCCAGGGTCGTCTTACCGGTTCCGGTTTCGCCGAACAGCACTACTGAACGGCTCAATTGGCTGAAAGGAACACGGTCTTTCAGATCGGTAGCCAAGTCTAAAAAAAATCGGCGAGCCGCGCCGTATTCGATGGCTGTCTGGAGTGACGGCAATCGATCGTCGCCTTCAGAACCGATCCGCCGCCTTGTGGCTCGCTCCATGCGGGTGACGATCTGGCGGGAGGTCGATCCGGGCCGGAAGGCGGCAGCCAAATCGTTGATGTCCAGGCCGGTGCCCACAAGAGCAGGCACGTCCGCGGTGACGGTACGGCTTAGATGCCTTTCGAGCACCTGCCGGAGGGCCTCGCCGGTTGGCGAGGACAAACGGATCGTGTGGTCCGCGCTCGCGATCAGCGTCGAGGGGAGGATATCTGACGACGTGGCGATGCCTACGACCGAGCGGCCGTCGACCAGAACCCCAGACACGCTGGAGTTTCCGACCGTCCCCTTGTGTTCGGAGCGGGAAGACCCGTCCCTGGCGATGATGTGCCAACGATCGCCGTACCGACGCTTCCAGAACCTTTCACAGGGGGAAACCCATGTCGCAGCGGGCACGATCACAATGATCGCTAACGGCGCCTTGCCGGAGACGGAGCGCCGCAGCGCCGACGTCAACGCTTCCTCGAATGCGACTTCGAGGATAGCGTCGGTCGGCAGGCGTTTTTTGTCGCCGGGCATTTCACTCTCCGGAATGTCGACTTCGATCGGACGCAGATCCCGAAAGCTCACTCGCGCAGTCTCGTCAGAGTTCTCGGTCCGAGCGGCGCCGATACAAGGTCCAGTGCGATGAGATCGATGCAGGCGAGAGCCATCACCGACGGCACCGGATCGCGGTCGGTCCGCAGGCTTTTCAAGAGATCCGCGAGCGGCATGGCTCCTTCGTCCGTCAGGGCGCCGAGGATCTGCAGGCGCAGGCCGATTTCGACCGAGTGGTCTGCGTGTTTCCAGACCATCCTCGCGTTCGTGCAGCCGGGCTCGTTGAGGATCTCGGACTCCGTCCGGACCAAAGGGCGAAGACCCAGATCGAGAAGGCTCTGCGCGACGAGTAGGCGCTGCGCCGTGGAGCGGCGTGGCCTGGCTTCGACGACATCCAAATGATAACGACCGTCGTCGCGCTGGATGACGACGGCATCTATCTTCGTCAGCGCGGTGGCGATCTGATCCTCCGACAGATACTCGATCGATCTAACAGTGGGGTCGAGCGAGGCCTGTACCAGCGCGTCCCGCATAAGATGATGCCGCACTGGTATCGCTCGGCCGCATTTTGCCGACACGAACTGACCCTTGCGGTCGAAGCCGCCACTCATCCTTTCGATGCGCATGAGTTCACCCACTTTCGCCGTGCGGATAACCGAATGAGTGGCTGGGTTCTTCCGCCAGGGCACGGAAAAGGCGCGGAAGCCGCAACCCGCGCTGCCAATCGATGGCTCCCATCTTCACGTCTCCTCGGTGCCGAACGGAGCGACGTCGACGAACGTGTCGCTCTCGCGGTCGTATCGGCCATGCAGGATACTCCGACGCTTTCCCACGACGCGCTCGAAGACGTAAGTGTCGTCACCAGGCTGAACCCGGACCGGTCGACGGCCCTCCGCGTGGGCCCCGCAGCGGGTCGTCACCCAGCGGCCGCCGTGCAGCCTGCCGGGTCCGCCGCAGACCTCGCAGGTGACAGCGCTCCGGGCCTCGGCGAGATCGACAGCCTCCTCGACCTTGGCGGCGGTCTCGGGAGAGAGGTCGCCCTCCCAATAGAAACGCAACGTTCCGAACTTCTCCTTGACTTGGATCGTATGGAAAGAGCCGCCGTCCGCCAGCACCGCGGCTCGGATCCGCCCGCACGCACGTGCCAGCAAGTCTTCCCAGCCGTCGTCGACCGACGGCCAGCCCTGGGCGCGCGGGGGATCGCCGACCGGCTGAAAGAGGTCGGCGTAGGTCGTTACCAGATCGGCGCGCCAGTCCCGACTGCGGTCAGCCATGGCGCTTCTCCTTCGCGATGTTCTCCGCCGGCGCGTGCACGAACGCGTCCGACGCCCAGTCGTATCGGACGCGTTCGAGAGTGGAGCGCCGTCTCACGATGCCCCGGCGCAGAAAGACATCGTGGAATCCCGAAATGACCGGAACGGCAGTACCCTGCTGGTGGCCCTTGCAGGCCGGGAAGATACGGAACGCGCTCGCGAACAGGCGACCCTGGGCGCCGCACTCGGCGCATGTCGAAAGCGATCGGGCCTCCGCGAGAGCAACGGCTTCTTCGACCTTGAGCGCCGACCGCTGCGGGAGCTCCGAACGGCTGGTCCAGTGGACGCGGAGAGCTCCGTGCTCAGCAACCATGTGCGTGAAGTAGACGGTGCCATCGCCCGACACGGCGGCCACGCGCTCGGCGAGCCGCGCCACGACGTTCTGCCAGCCATCGTGACACCTTGGATAGCCGGGTGCGAACGGCACGCCGCGAAAGGATCGCACGAACAGATTCGGATATCTCCGGATGAGGTCGTCTTGCCATGTCATCTCTTGGCTCCTGCAACTGGCGGCTTCACGAATTCCGTCGGCCTGTTCTCTGCTGCCGCAAAGCACTGGCCGCGCAACGCGATCAAGGCATCGGGCCCGAATTTCATGGAAAGGTCGGAGACGAGAGCGCGCCTGCACATCAGCGAGCACACGACGGGGAACGCATTGTTCAAGCCGATCGCACTGCCCAATTCCTTGATCGACATGCGCTGGTAGCTCAGGGCAGTCTCGATATCGGCGCGCAGGCTACGACCGACATCCAGTCCGCGGTGACCCCAGATGCGGTCGCTGTTGGTTGCGCGAGGCTCCGCCTGGATAGTATCCGCGTCGACCTCCACCCGAGCGATGCGATGCAGGTCGAGCGCGATCAGCAGCATTCCCTCGGAATCGAGATCGCGGTACTCGCGCTCGTCCACGATGTCGTATGCGACCGCTGTCTGCTTGAATTGCGCGACCAACATCCCGATCTCGACATCCCGGCCTGCGACCGACAACGACTCCACAAGCTCTAATGAGAGCACATCCGGATCGAGCGTCAGCTGGACAGCGAGTCTGTGAAGATTCGTGGCGCGGCCGGAACCGATCTTGGCTCGGCCGCTCGCCGAAAGGAGATCGATCGCCCGATATCGAGCTTGGGACTTTGAATGCGCCACCAATGTCTCCGACCTGTTCGGAAGGCGAAGTCTCGCAAAGGCGACGTGTTCGCATGGGGTCACCAGGCTTCGTCCTTGCGTGGGCAGATAGAGAGCAGGTGTAGTGCAGGGAGTCAAGATAGTTAGCTATCTAGAACTGGATGGGTAGCTATCTATGAATGCTGATGGCCTGTGGATATCTTCAAATAGCGGAAAATCCGGGCTTTCGCCCAAAGTGGCACAATGTTAGAGAGTGTATCAGATAGTCAGCTATCTAACGTCGAAGGAGAGGATCGTGCGCGCACCGAAGAAGGGAGCGTCCAAGGCTCGGAAACGATCGGACAAGAGGAGCCAACTCCTTGTCTACCTCCGGCCGACTCTCATCCGTCAGCTCAAGCTCGCCGCACTGGCGATGGGGCAGCCGGCGTACGAGCTTGCGGAGACCGCCATTGCGGAATGGCTGGAAAAGCGCCAGAGCGAGATCAGGCGGGCGGCCGCCGAGATTGCTGATGGCAACAAATGATCCTGCGGTCATGACCGGGCCCATTCGCTTCAATGCGGACCGCTACGTCGAATCCGGCTCTGCCGGCTTGTCCGTCCTGACTGGAAGATATAGGGACCGGTCAGGTAGGGGAGCCACCAGCCGCAGCGAGGCCTCTTTCGTCGGCGGAAACTGGGGTCTCAGCGGCGTTCCGGGGCGAGCCTGGGTATCAGGTCGTCTTCGGACGTCGTGATTGCCTTGCGCCGCCCGCCGCTGCAGGGCCTAAGAAGGATGCCGGATCCGACCTATAGTCCGCCGCGCCGATGATCTGATGCGCCGCAGGGGGCCTTTCACGGATATCTAGCACTGCCGTTCCGGTTAGCGTAGTAGTCTCGCCGCGGTGCCACCGAGTACGCGAGCGCGATCGGCGTGCGTCAGGAAGGGAAGCCCGAACCGCATATGATCAAGACATTCAAGATAGGTGCACGGTCGACGGGTAAGATCGGAGCCCCACATGATGCGGTCCGTACCGAAGGCGTCGAAGGTGCGTTGCGGATAGGGCATTAGCCGGCGAAACGGATAGGAGTCGTCGGTAGAGCAAGGCAGCGAGCTTGCCTTGACAGCGACGTTCGGAAGTCGCGCCTGGGCGAGAATCTCATCGAGATCGGCAAAACATTGCTCGTCACGCAATGCGCTTTGCGCCGTTTGCCGAACGCCTCAACTGCGCTGCCCTGGCCGCCACATTTCTTCCGCCGCTATTTCCTGGTTTTTTCCGAGGATAGCGACCGGGAGCGAGCCGAGACAGCCGTCGCAGCCTTCGCCAACATCAGGCGGCCAATATCGGCGTGATCATGCTCCGGCCGGACGGTGCGAAGCCGATAGTGCTGCTCGCGCCGAGTGGGCTGCCGTCCCCGACAGGCGACATCGGCTGCAGCGCCTCTGCCATCGCGGTAGATGGCGCGATGATTGGGTCGCTGCGCCAGTGGTGGATGAGTTCGACGAGAGTCGCGAACCGGCAACGTCCTTCCGCCGCTGACCTCACGCGGAATCACTGAACGTTTAAGACCAACATCAGCCCACCCCCACCGCCCTGCTCGACGTTGTTGTTGGCCGTGTGATGAGGGATATGGCAGTGGACCAACCACTTCCCCGGCCGGCGAGCGGTCCAAACAACGTCGTACCGTTGGCCCGGACCAACGTTCACGGTGTCCGCCTGATAACGGGCGCTTTCGGCGAGCGTGACGCCATCCACCGCCACGATCTCAAAAGGGCCGCCGTGCACATGCATGGGGTGGACGAAGTTGTTGTTGGTGCCGATGAAACGCAACTTTATCGTCTGGCCAACCCTCATCTGCACGGTGTCGGTCGCAGGAAAGGCCTTTCCATTGATGGTGAAGTAGTTGGGGAGCGCGCCCTCCATCAGCATCGCGGGATAGGTGAGCCATTCGCGCTTCAGCCACTCCTGAAGTTGTATCGTGTATTCAAGGTCCGCTTTGACCTCGGACGAGGGGTCCGCCGGCTGGATAATGAGCGCACCGTAGAGACCGAGTGCCTGCTGACGGTCGGGATGATCGTGGCTGTGATAGAAGTATGTGCCGTGCTGTCCGACGGTGTATTCGTAGCTGTGTGAACCGCCGGGCGGGACGGGCGGCTGGGTGATCTTTGCCGGCCCGTCCATCTCATTTGGTACGATTAGTCCGTGCCAATGCACCGTCGTGCTCTCGGGCAGCGCGTTGTGAAAGTTGATCCGGACGTGATCGCCTTCCGTCAATTCCAGCCGAGGCCCCGGAATTTGATGGTTATACGCGTAAGCCTGAACCGCAACGTCCGGTAAGATATTCCAGCGGATCGCGGAAGCCTCGATATCGAACACCTTGACGCCATTCTCCAGCCTTGGCTGAAGCACCTGGTCGCCGCGCGCCGTCGGCGGCGCTTCGTAGCCGACCTGTCGCGGCTTCACCGCTGCCATATCCCGCATGGCAGCGGCCGGCAGGTCGAACGTGTTGATCATTCCGGGCGGCATGATCGGGCCGTCCACATCGTGCGCGCTCAGGGTGAGGTTCACGTAGAAGCCCGGCCATACCATTCCGGTGACAAGCAGCAATGCTGTCACCCCCGCCAAAGCGGCCAGTTGCGGAACGGTCGCCTGGCTCCTCATCCCGGCGCGCCCATGATCATCACCGTGCCGATCGTGATGTCCGCCGTGTGCGTCGGACCGTTCGGTCATGAGCCCATGCTTGATGCCGGCGTGTACCATCCAAACGTTGAACGGATAGGCCGTGATGAACCCGACGATCACGCCAAGGGACATCACGCCCCAAAACGTCAGTTCGAGGGGATCCATGGCGCGCATATCACGCCCCATCATCAGGAAGCTCATCGTCGGCGCCATTCCCGCCATCATCGCATTCATGCTGATGAATTCCGGCATGAAGCTCATTTTCACGTTCTGCCAGTACGAACCGCCCATCATCCGCTTCATGAACAGCGACTGGAAGATGAAGAGCCCGAACGAGAATCCCGCCAGATATTCCACGATCAGATCGATCCACATCGGCAATCCGAGGAAGGCCGTCGTCGCTGCGGCAAAGATGATGCCGGTCGCGTCTCCGGCCACGCAGTGGATTGTGCTGCCGACCCTTGCTTCCACAGCGGGGAAGTGAATCGTTCGTGTTCTCCTGGCCGCGGCTCTTTGTCGGCGAGTACGTAGAGGAGCAGGCCGAACGGCCCCATGTAGAGCGTGATGAGGACGAACGCCCATTTCATCACGGCAGGCTCGGGATTTCCGGCGAACTGGTCGTACGCGACGTAGGCGGTCGAGATGACTGCTATAACGAACCAGCCGAGCAGAAAATAATCGTAGGGAAGGGCGATCACGGCTGCTCCAATGCGTTGTTCGTGACGAAACCGTCGCATAGGGTCTTCGTTCCTTTCTGACTCGAAGTGAGAAAATGTTGGGTTTTGCTGTAATATTTTTGACCCGCGAACGTCGCGGGCGCTCGGATATGCGCGATGTGGATCGACAAGCATGATTGAAACGATGCTGTATCCGGGCTCGACGGACCTATTGCGCGTGTTGATCGAGCGATGGCGACAGGACCCTGGGTCGACCTATCGCACGTGGTTCTTGTGGGATGAGCGCCTGAAGAACTTCAGGTCGATTCGGCGCGGCATCGCTCAGGTGGTCGAGGAGATCGGGGGCGGAACGTTCGGCAACGTGTACAGGGGCTCCTCCCTCGAAACGATCGTGGGGTCGATCGCGGAGCAGAGGCAGATCTTCAAAGGAGCCGATCACGCCTTCCTATGGAAACCGAAGCTTCGGATCCCGGACATCTATGAGGATGCCGGAAATCAGCGGGCTTTCGGTCAACTCCTGCATCACTGTTCTTGCTGCAGTACCGAGCAGGAGCTCGTCGAAGGAATCGACACGATCGATCGACTGAAGATCAAGGGTCTCGGGCCCGCTGTCGCCAATCTCCTGTACTTCCTGCACCCGACGCTGATGCCGCCATTCAACACCGCGATCGTGAACGGCTTCAATGCGATCACGGGCGCCAAGGTGAAGCTCGGCCGATGGGATCAATATCTTGGGATGCGAAGCGGCATCCTGGAGCTGAACCGCGCTTATCGGGATATTCTCTCCAACGATCTCGGCGCAATCGCGGGATTTCTGTTCGATGTCGGTACCGGGCGCTTCAGCGCGCCTCCTGTCGGCAATGGCGAGACAGCAAGAGACGCTTGGCTATCCGAGTTGTCGAAGGCGCGCGAGACCGCAAAAAGGCTCGAAGCTCCCATTGCGGCGGCGCGCGAGAACGATCTTACCCATACGGAAGTCCAAGCCTGGCTCCGCGACCTGGGCCTGGCGCTCGGTTATCGGATATGGATCGCTTCGAACGATCGGGGACGCTCATACAATGGCGCCATGTTGGCATCCGGTTGCATCGACCGTCTGCCCTCATCAATCGAAGATGCCGCGGGCGCAGAATCGATCCGGCTCATCGATGTGCTCTGGTTGGATGCCGCGAGCGATCGCGTGGTCGCTGCTTTCGAGGTCGAACACACGACCTCGATTTATTCCGGGATCGTCCGCATGCTCGATCTGGCGCTAAGCGGCGACCTGCATACCGCGGGCGGACTGTTTCTGGTCGCTCCGGACGGCAGGGAGGACGAGGTGCGTAATCAACTTCGTCGGCCGGCGTTCAGTCGCGTCGCTGACTTGCAGGTACGCTACCTGCCGTATGGCGAGCTGGAGCGGAACAAGGATGCGATCGCCCGCTTCGGGACAGGCATGAAAGGCATTCAGGCGATCGCGCGACTTCTTTGACCCGTCAGACCCGCGTCGTCCGCAGTCGCAGCGCGTTGCCGACCACGCTGACGGAGGACAGCGCCATCGCGGCCGCAGCGACGATCGGCGACAGCAGCAGTCCCAGCGTCGGATACAGGACTCCGGCCGCAATAGGGATACCTGCGGCGTTGTAGGCGAAAGCAAAGAAGAGGTTCTGCCTGATGTTCCTCATGGTGGCGCGTGACAACCGCCGCGCACGGACGATGCCGTTGAGATCTCCCTTGAGAAGAGTGACGCCCGCGCTCTCCATCGCCACGTCCGTTCCCGTGCCCATGGCGATGCCCACTTCGGCCGCCGCCAAAGCCGGCGCGTCGTTGACGCCGTCGCCCGCCATGGCGACGCTTCGTCCGTCCTTCTGCAGCTTTGCGACGACCGCACTCTTCTGATCGGGCAGTACCTCGGCTTCGACATCCGCAATGCCGAGTCTCCGGGCGACCGCCTCGGCCGTGGTCCGGTTGTCGCCCGTCAGCATGATGACCCTCACGCCCTCGGCGGCCAGGTCGCGCAGCGCCTCGGGCGTCGACTGCTTCACGGGATCGGCGATGGCCAAAATGCCCGCGAGCCTGCCGTCGGCGGCCATGTTGATGACGGTTGCACCTTCACCGCGCTGACGCTCGGCTTCGCTTTCGAGGGCAGATGTATCGACACCCTCCGAACGCAGGAAAGTCGCGTTGCCGAGGAGGATTTTCTTGCCCTCTACCGTTCCGAGGGCGCCTCTGCCGACCGGCGAGTCGAAGTCCTTGACGTCGGCCGTCTGAATTCCGCGATCCTTGGCCGCATTGACGATGGCATCCGCCAGCGGATGTTCGCTGGCGCGTTCGACGCTGGCGGCGAGCCGCAGCACGTCCGCCTCCGAATATCCACTGACCGGTACGATCGCGACGACCTTCGGTTTGCCTTCGGTCAAAGTGCCGGTCTTGTCGACGACAAGAGTGTCTATCTTCTCCATATGCTCAAGCGCCTCGGCGTTCTTGATGAGCACGCCCGCTTGTGCGCCGCGCCCGACCCCGACCATGATGGACATCGGGGTCGCCAGGCCGAGCGCGCACGGGCAGGCGATGATGAGAACACTGACCGCCGCGACGAGACCGAAGGCGAGGCGGGGCTCTGGACCGTAGACGGCCCAAGCGGCGAAAGCCGCGACAGCGATCACGATGACCGCCGGAACGAACCAACCCGCGACCTGATCCGCCAAACGCTGGATGGGCGCGCGCGAGCGCTGCGCCTGCGCCACCATCTGCACGATCTGAGACAACATCGTATCGCTGCCGACCTTTTCGGCCCGCATGACGAATCCGCCGGAGCGGTTGAGCGTGCCGGCGATCACCTTGCCGCCGACCTCCTTGCTGACCGGCATGGATTCGCCAGTCACCATCGACTCGTCGAGCGAAGATCGGCCCTCGACGATCTCGCCGTCGACTGGCACCTTTTCCCCCGGGCGGACGCGCAAACGATCGCCCGGCCGGAGCTCCGCGATCTGGACTTCCTCGTCAGAGCCGTTCTCCCGGATGCGGCGTGCCGTTTTCGGCGCGAGGTCCAATAGCGCCTTGATCGCTCCGGAAGTGGCTTCTCGCGCGCGCAACTCGAGCACCTGCCCGAGAAGCACCAGTACCGTGATGACCGCGGCCGCTTCGAAATACACGGCCACTGCGCCGTCATGACCCCGGAACGTCGAAGGAAACGCAGCGGGAAGAACCGTCGCCACCACGCTGTAGACCCAGGCGACTCCCGTACCCATCGCGATCAGCGTGAACATGTTCAGATTGCGCGTCACGACCGACTGCCAGCCGCGGACGAAGAACGGCCACCCTGCCCATAGGACGACCGGCGTCGCGAGAACGAACTGGATCCAATTGGAAAGCGACTGGTCGATCCAACCGTGAGCACCGACGAGGTGAGCGCCCATCTCGAGGACCACGACCGGAACGGAGAGGGCGAGACCCACCCAAAACCGACGGGTCATATCGACCAGCTCGGGATTGGGCCCCGCGTCCGCGGTGGCGAGCTCGGGTTCGAGCGCCATGCCGCAGATGGGGCAATTGCCTGGTCCAACCTGGCGGACCTGCGGATGCATCGGGCAGGTGTAGATCGTGCCTTCGGGCACGTCAGCCTGCGTTTTCTTCATCTCTCCGTGTAGATATTTCGCCGGATCTTCCGCGAACTTCGTCCTGCAACGGTCCGAACAGAAGTAGAAGCTCCGACCTCCGTGCTCGGCCTTGTGACGAGCCGTGTCCGGGTCCACCTCCATTCCGCAAACGGGATCCACCGTGGTCCCCTGCGCGCCACCATGATGATGGTGGTGAGCATGGTGCTCGGAAGCCGATGCGGTGGACTGGCAGTGTCCGCAGCAGTTCTTGTCGGTCTTCTCGGAATTCGGCGTGTCTGGCCGAGCCATCGTCAGCTCCATCTTGCGGAATGTACCCTAGGGGGGTATATACGTGGCATGAGAAACGACATCAAGGCTACGTGCCAGAAACGTTTGAACCGCATCGAAGGTCAGGTTCGCGGCCTGGCGAAGATGGTCGGAGAGGATCGGTATTGCATCGACATCGTCACCCAGATCTCGGCGGTCAGGGCGGCGCTTCGCCGCGTCGAGGAAGAGATCCTGCGGGATCACGTGTCCCATTGCGTGGAACATGCGATCCGCAGCGGCGACAAGGCGGATCAAAGGCGAAAGATCGCCGAGCTGATGGACGTCGTGGGCCGAGCGAACAGGTAGCGCCGATGGGATCACCAATGATTGAGCTGGATCAAAGATTCTGCATGTCCCTGGGCTATGGTATCCTCCGGGCTGATAAGGTGTTGTCCGGCTAAGGAAGTGATGGCGAGCAAGTAACAACGATGCGGTTCGTCCGAACGATTCTGGCATTCGCGATTGCCGCCTCCTTGGCGCTGGCGCCGCTCGGCGCGTCCGCGACGGGCTTGGCTATGACCGCGTCGGACAGCACTTCCACGATGCAAATGGAAGCGTCGGCCGACATGTCGATGGATTGCTGCCCGGACGACACGACAGGCACGCCCATCCACAGCGAACACCACAAGTGCGGTTCGGGATTTTGCTGCGTAGGCAGCCTGACCGCGCTTGGAGACGTGCGAAGCATCGCGTTCCGTTTCGACCCTGCCGCGGAACGTAAAGCAGCCATCCCGGCGGACCAGATCGTCACGGTCCAGGCAGGCAATCCTCCTTTTCGACCTCCTCGAATCTGATCTCACAAAGCCCGACGTCGCGCAGCAGCCTGCGACGACTGACGTGCGCGCTCCTAGCGCCACGACCGAGATCACATCATGAGGACAGGACAATGCTTTCCAAGTTCAGCACCGCGGCTTTGGCCGCCACGATTTCGCTCGCCGCGTCGGCCGCCATGGCGGGCGCCGGCGACTACGCCTTCGAACCCGTCAATCCGGAGATGAAGAAGGGCGACGATGTCACGCTCGCCGTTCGCTTGACCAACAAGCAGACCGGCAAGCCGGTATCGGACGCCGTGATCTTCAGGACACGGGTCGACATGGCTCCGGACGGGATGGCCGAAATGGAATCGCCGGTCGAGCCGCTGCCGTCAAAGGAGCCCGGCGTCTACGCTTTCAAGACCGATCTGCCGATGGCCGGCCGCTACCAGGTCACGCTCTCGGCGAAGGTTCAGGGTGAGGCGGAGACCGTCACCGGCAAGCTGATCGTCAAGGCGATCAAGTAGCACCCATCGGGTGCCGCTCGCCGGCGCCCGACATCCCGTTTTTCAGTCGTTCGGATGCGCGCTGCTGCGCGCGAGGACAACACGCCATGAATACCTTTCGTTTTCTGACTACTCTCGCGGTGGGCGGCGGCTTGAGCTTGGGGGCCTACTGGTACTTGAACGATGGGCGCTGGCCCGTCCGTACCGACATGGCTGCGGTTGCCGCAGCGGCAGACCGAACGCCGCTCTTCTATCGTGATCCGGGCGGAGAGCCGTTTTGGTCTGCCGGACCGAAAAAGGACGACCACGGACGGGATTATCTGCCCGTCTACGATGACGGCCAGACGGTCGACGAGCCGGCAAAGCCAAGGCAGCAGGCGAATTCTTCCCGCAGGATCCTCTACTATCGTAATCCGATGGGTCTCCCGGACACCTCGGCCGTGCCGAAGAAGGATCCGATGGGGATGGACTACGTCCCCGTTTACGAAGGCGATGACGCCGACGACGGGTCCGTGAAGCTGTCGCCCGGCAAGATTCAGCGCACCGGCGTCAAGTCGGAGCCGGTCGAGCGGCGCGCGATCCGAGTCTCGGTGAAGGTGCCCGGTACGATCCAGCTGGACGAGCGTCGGGTGTCCGTAATCGCCATGCGAGCCGAAAGCTTCCTCCAGAAGGTCGCGGACGTGACCACCGGAACGCGCGTCCGGGCGGGCCAGCCGCTGATGCAGATCTACAGTTCGGCGGTGGCTTCCGCGGCCGCGGAATACTTTGCGACGGTCACTTCCAAGACGGTAGGGGGCGTCGAAGTGTATGGCCGTGGGTCGCGCCAGCGACTTACGAACCTTGATGTGCCCGACCAATTCATCGCCGAGATAGAGAAATCTCACGTCGCGCCCGTCAACGTGCAGTGGTTGGCTCCGCGGGACGGCATCGTGCTCGAGCGCAACGCCATCGAGGGTATGCGGGCCAACCCAGGCGACGTGCTGTTCCGGATCGCCGACATCTCGGTGGTCTGGGCCCTGGTCGACGTGGCCGAACGCGATCTCGGGAACATCGCGGTCGGTCAGCCGGTCGAGGTCCGCGCCCGGAGTTTCCCCGGGCGGAGCTTCGCCGGAAAGATCTCGGTCATCTACCCGCAGGTGAACCGCGACACGCGGACCGCACGCGTCCGGATCGAACTCACCAACCCGGACTTCGCGCTGCTGCCCGATATGTATGTCGATGCCACGATCGACACCGCGGATGCCGCGCCAGTTCTGGCCGTGCCGGACAGCTCGGTGCTCGACACCGGCAGCCGGCAGGCGGTTCTGGTTGACAAGGGAGAAGGGCGCTTCGAGCCGAGGGAGGTGCAGCTCGGCCGCCGCGGCGGCGGCTACATCGAGGTGCGGAACGGCCTTGCCGACGGCGAGGCGGTGGTTACCTCGGCCAACTTCCTGATCGATGCGGAAAGCAACCTGAAAGCGGCGCTTAAGGGGTTCGCAGAAGCTGCGCCACAAGATCCCAGTGCCGCCGGCGACCACGCAATGGGAGAGCACAAATGATCACCCGCATCATCGCCTGGTCCGCCCGCAACCTGCTGCTTGTACTGTTCGGCACCGGCTTCGCGGCCGCGGCCGGACTATACGCGCTCGTCCACCTTCCACTGGATGCGATTCCGGACCTCTCTGACACGCAGGTCATCGTCTACACCGAGTATCCCGGCCAAGCGCCGCAGGTAATCGAGGACCAGGTCACCTATCCGTTGACGACGGCGATGCTGACGGTACCGAAATCGAAGGTCGTGCGCGGCTTTTCGTTCTTCGGGGTATCGTTCGTCTACGTGATCTTCGAGGACGGCACCGACATCTACTGGGCGCGATCGCGCGTGATGGAGTTTCTGAACAGCGCGACGTCGAGATTGCCCGCAGGTATCACTCCGACCATCGGTCCTGACGCCACGGGGGTCGGCTGGGTCTACCAGTACGCCGTCATGTCCAAGGAATTGAATCTCGCGGACACCCGCACGATCCAGGATTGGAACCTCAAGTTCGCACTGGCCAAGGCCGAGGGCGTCGCCGAGGTCGCCAGCATCGGCGGGTTCGTCAAACAGTACAACGTCGTGCTCGATCCGCAGCGGATGCGGGACCGTGGCATCAGCATGCAAAAGGTCCGAGAGGCCATCCGCGCCAGTAACGCCGACGTCGGAGGCCGCACTGTCGAACTGTCCGAGTTCGAGTACGTCATCCGCGGCAAGGGCTACGTCAAGAACATCAACGATCTCGGCAACATCGTGCTGAAGACCTCCGGAGGCACCCCGGTGCTGCTCCGGGACGTCGCCAACGTCGAGCTTGGGCCGGACGAGCGGCGTGGTATCGCCGAGCTGAACGGCGAGGGAGAGGTCGCGAGCGGTATCGTGCTGCAGCGCTTCGGCGTCAACGCTCTGGACGTCATCGAGAACGTCAAGAAGCGGTTCAAGGAGATCGCGAGCAGCCTGCCGAATTCGGTCGAGATCGTGCCGGTCTACGATCGGTCCAACCTTATCTTCGCCGCTATCGATACCCTCAAGCACACGCTCTTCGAGGAGAGCATCGTCGTCGCGCTGGTCTGCATCGTGTTCCTGCTGCACGTCCGCAGCGCATTGGTCGCGATCCTTATGCTGCCGGTCGGCGTTTTAATGGCGTTCGGCGCCATGATGCTGCTGGGGTTGGGCTCAAACATCATGAGTCTCGGCGGCATCGCGATAGCGATCGGAGCCATGGTGGACGCCGCGATCGTCATGATAGAAAACGCTCACAAGCACCTCGAACGTGCGAAGCCGGATCAGTCACGGGTTCAGATTTTGATCGACGCTGCCTCCGAAGTCGGGCCGGCGCTGTTCTTTAGCCTGCTGATCATCACGGTGTCTTTCATGCCGATCTTCACGCTGGAATCGCAGGAGGGACGGCTGTTCAGTCCGCTGGCATTCACAAAGACCTTCTCGATGGCGGCCGCGGCTCTGCTATCCGTCACCTTGGTGCCGGCTCTCATGGTGATCTTCGTGCGCGGCCGGATCGTCCCCGAGAGCAGAAATGTCATCAACCGCTTCCTGATTTGGATCTACCGGCCGGTAATCAAGGGCGTCCTGCGAGCCAAGACGCTGGTCATCCTCGCTTCGGTGGGAGTCCTTGCAGCTTCGGTCTGGCCCGCGCGACAGCTCGGTACCGAGTTCATGCCGTCGCTCAACGAGGGGACCCTTCTTTACATGCCTACCACGCTGCCGGGAATCTCGGTCACGAAGGCCGCCGAACTGATGCAGATGCAGGATCGGATCATAAAGTCGTTCCCGGAAGTCGCGTCCGTCTACGGCAAGGCGGGAAGGGCGGCCACAGCGACGGACCCGGCGCCGACCGAGATGTTCGAAACGGTCGTGAATCTCAAACCAAAGGAACAGTGGCGGCCCGGGATGACCGTCGACGGCCTGATTGCGGAAATGGACAAGGCATTGCAATTCCCGGGCGTCTCCAACGCCTGGACCATGCCGATCAAGGCGCGCATCGACATGCTGTCGACAGGCATCCGCACTCCGATCGGAGTCAAGGTGATGGGCACCGACCTGGTCGAGATCGATCGGCTCGCCAAACAGATCGAACGCGTGATCAAAGCCGTGCCCGGCACTTCGTCGGCGTACGCCGAGCGGGGCATCGGCGGTTACTATCTGGAGATCGTTCCGGATCGCGAGGCGCTGGCTCGCTACGGGATCCTGATCCAAGACTTGCAGGACACCATCGCGGCCGCGTTGGGAGGTCAGACCGTCACCACCACGGTGGAGGGCAGGCAGCGCTTCACGGTGAACATGCGCTACCCGCGCGATCTCCGCGACAATCCGAAGGCCATTGCCAATGACATCCTGGTTCCGATGCCGGCTGGCGGCGCCGTGCCGCTGGGCGAAGTCGCCAAAGTCGAACCGGCCCGCGGGCCGACGTCGATCCGGACGGAGAACGGGCAGCTTGCGACCTACATCTACGTGGACATTCGGGATCGCGACATCGGAAGCTACGTGACGGACGCGCAGCGCGCCGTCACCGACAGTATCCAATTCCCAGCCGGCTATTATGTGGTCTGGAGCGGTCAATACGAATACATGCAGCGCGCGGCTGCCCGTTTAAGGATCGTGGTTCCGGTGACGCTCACGATCATCTTCCTGCTGCTATATTTGAACTTCAAGGCATTGACTGAAACCCTGATCGTGATGCTCTCGCTGCCGTTCGCGCTGGTGGGCGGAATCTGGATGATGTGGTGGCTCGGCTTCAATCTCTCCGTCGCCGTCGCCGTCGGGTTCATCGCACTGGCGGGAGTCGCCGCAGAGACGGGCGTGGTGATGCTGATCTATCTGGATCATGCACTGGCCGAGATGAAGGCCAGGCGCAGCGCGGAGGGCCGAGCCTTCAGCCGACGTGATGTCCATGCTGCCATCATGGAGGGGGCGGTCGAGCGCGTCCGCCCCAAGATGATGACCGTAGTGGCAATCATGGCGGGACTACTGCCCATCATGTGGAGCACGGGAACGGGATCGGAGATCATGCAGCGCATTGCCGTGCCGATGATCGGCGGGATGACGTCCTCCACGTTGCTGACGTTGATCGTGATTCCGGCGATCTTCGGCCTGGTGAAGGGACGCGGGCTTCCGGAGGGCGACGCAACGACCGGGCTTGCTACTGACGACCCGCAGGATGTGCCAAGGGCTGCGTGAATCGGGAATTTGGACAGAACGGCATCGCGAGGGCACATGAATGGGCTTGCAACGATCGAGGCGGACGGCGGCGTATGCGTTCGCCCGAGCGCACGATCATGGTCCGAACCGGCTTTGGCAGAAGAGTGGCAAAACAAAACGGAGCGAAACGTGAAAGAACGAACCTCTATTATGACCCGGCGATCGCTTGTGACACTGTTGGCCGCGGCGGCCCTGATCAAGCCCGCCGAGGCGATCGCACAAGGAACCGCAATCACGGTGCACAAGGACCCGAACTGTGGATGCTGTACTTTTTGGGTGCAGCATATGCGCGACGCCGGATTCTCCGTTCGGGTCGAGGAAACCGCGGATATTGCGTCGGTTCGGGCTCGTCTCGGCATTCCGCCGAGGTTGGCTGGGTGTCACACGGCGGAGGTCGGTGGCTATCTCGTTGAGGGCCATGTGCCGGCGGATGCCATTCGGCGCCTCCTCTCGGAGACTCCCGATGCGAAGGGCATCGCCGTGCCGGGCATGCCGGTGGGATCGCCCGGTATGGAAAGTGGACATCCGCCGCAACCCTATACGGTCATACTGTTCGGGGCGGATGGCCAAAAGCCTTTCATGCGCTTCGTCGGCAAGCAGGTGATTGACTGATCGCGAACGAAGCGACGCCCTGGATGAACTCGCCACGACTTCACTTCTATCGCATGCGAAAGCGATGTCAGGTGTACGTTACGAAGACCCAGGATGGCGCCAGTCGGCAAGACCGAGCAGTTGACTCCGCCCGGGGAGGGAAAAATATCGCGCTCTCCTTTACCGAGCCGATCGTCCCCGCCGAGCAACGCGCTCGACGGACTTAGAGATTTGCGTGAGCGAGGTCGTAAAATCGGGGATATCGACCATAGCCAGTAGCAGCCCAGCAATCCAGAACAGGTTCTCGTGGGTGAACATCCCTAAAAGCCCCAGGGTGGCGACAATCTGATATTGCACCTTCTGTTCCGTGTGAGCGATGTGCTCCGGTAGATGGTGCAGACGTAACATCAAGACGCCGAACATGAAGACGAACAGCACCAGGAATATTCCCATGGCGATCATCAACGGATCCCGCTGCTCGGCCCCAGCAACGAACCAAGGCAGATGAACGCCGGGAAATTGCGCTTGTTGCTCCGTCATTGGCGGCCCCTTACTGTCCCGGGACATAGGGACCTGCCCCGATCGATCATTGATCCAAGTCAATTACCGGCTTCGCTGAGCCGCTGTGCCTTCCGCTTGACCTATAGAGATGACCTGACGCGAGTGAATTGCGACCTCTCACAGGTAAGACCCGGAACGCCGAGACCGCACGAAAGCAATTTCGACCAGACTTCCTCCGCTGTTTCCGCGAACTTGAAAAGGTCGCAGTCGGATCTGTCGATCGTGCCGCTTTCGATCAGCGCCTCGAAGTTGACGGCGGACCGCCAGTAGTGCTCGTCGAACAGCACGATGGGAATGGCGGGCGACTTCTCCGTCTGTCTCAGCGTAAGGATCTCGAACAGCTCATCGAGCGTGCCGAAACCGCCGGGGAATGCGACGAGCGCATTGGCGCGCATGGCGAGGTGCATCTTTCTCATCGCGAAGTAGTGAAATCGGAGCGTCAGGGCGGGCGTGGAGTAGGGATTGGGCTGCTGCTCCTTGGGAAGCGTGATGTTGAACCCGATGGAAGGCGCTCCCGCATCCGATGCACCGCGGTTTGCGGCTTCCATGACGCCGGGACCGCCGCCGGTCGCGATCACGTTGTCTCGGATGCCGCCGTTCGAGGTCAAGGCGCCACCACGCTCGGAAGCCAGGCGCGCGAAGGCGCGCGCTTCTCGATACCATCGCGAGTGCGGTTCAGGTCCGTCCTCTCGCACCCGCGCAGAACCAAAGACGACGATGGTGGAGCGCACCCCCCACGACCTCAGGTATTCCTCAGCCTTGGCGTACTCCAGCATGAAACGCATGCCGCGCATGGAATCGCCGAGCAGAAAATCCTGATCGAGCGCAGCCAGCGAATAGGCCGGCGAACGGATCTGCTCCGCGTTGGAAGTCGACGAGTTCTCAGTCGACCTTGTCGGCTTGTCTTCCATCGCTGCACCTATGCCACTGCTCGTTGCCTTCTATTCCGTCCTCCAATCGCAATTCTTGAGTTACGTCAACGAACTCGCGGAATCCGTTCGTATATTCCCGCAAACGCGGTCGTAGGTGTTCGAGCCGCCAAGGCACGAACGAAACTGCGGTCGAGCCCGCGAATGGGCCAAGGGCAAGGAAACGAAGGGGGGACCGAATGACTCTAAGATTGTCTTTCTTGGGTGGGGCAGGGACCGTTACAGGCTCCAAGTATCTTCTGGACTCCGGATCGCATCGCATTCTTGTCGATTGCGGCCTCTTTCAAGGAAAGCGGACTCTCCGGGAAATGAATTGGACAAGCTTCCCCGTCCACCCAGCGAGCATTTCGGCCGTCGTCCTTACTCATGCCCACCTGGATCATTCGGGCGCACTGCCGCTGCTGGTGAAGCAGGGCTTCGCGGGTCCTATCGTCTGTTCGGAGGCGACCGCCGCACTCTGCGAGGTACTGCTGCGCGATTCGGGCCACATCCAGGAGCAGGACGCACTGTTTGCCAACAAGCATGGGTTCTCGAGACACAAGCCGGCCCTTCCTCTCTACGGCGTGAAGGATGCCGAAGCTGCGCTGCGGCTACTGAGGCCGATCTCGTTTCGCCGCGAACATGCCCTGCCTGGCGGAGGACACACAGTGCTCCGACACGCTGGGCACATCCTTGGTGCAGCATCGGTCGAGCTGGAGTGGAATCTAACGTCGATCGTCTTCTCGGGGGATCTGGGGCGGCAAGACGATCCTATCATGTTGCGGCCGGAAGCCCCTACGCAGTCCGACTACCTTATCGTCGAATCGACATACGGAGACCGCTCTCATCCGACCATCGATCCGCAGCGCGAACTTGAGGAAATCGTCGCAACGACGACCAAACGAGGCGGCACGGTGGTCATTCCGGCCTTCGCGGTCGGTCGGGTCCAGGTGCTCCTCCACTACTTCGAACGCATCAAATCGGCCGGAGGGCTTACCAACGTGCCGATCTTCCTGGATAGTCCGATGGCGGTCGACGCCAGCGATATCTTCTGCAGGTTCAAATCGGATCACAAGCTCACGCATGAGGAATGCCGCAGGACATGCGCCGTCGCGACCTATATCCGCTCGGTCGAGGATTCGAAGCGTCTTGGCGGCAGCCCGATTCCCAAGGTCATCATTTCCGCGAGCGGAATGGCTACCGGCGGCCGGGTGCTTCATCACTTGAAGCGTTTCGCGCCGTATCAGAAAAATACGATCCTCTTCGTAGGCTACCAGGCCGAGGGCACTCGGGGGGCCGCGATGACGTCGGGAGCGAAGTCAGTCCGTATTCATGGCGAGGATGTACCTGTCGCTGCGGAGGTCCGGAACATAGAAGCTCTGTCAGCGCACGCCGACGCCAATGAGATCCTGACGTGGCTAAAGAGCATCGGAGGCGCTCCAAAGACGACGTTCATCACTCACGGTGAGCTGCGAGCCTCGAAGGCGCTACAGGCGCGAGTTTCGGCCGAACTCGGTTGGACCAGTCTCGTTCCGGAGCAGGGTCAGGAAGCTCTGTTG
Source organism: Bradyrhizobiaceae bacterium (assembly GCA_003963435.1). GTDB lineage: Bacteria > Pseudomonadota > Alphaproteobacteria > Rhizobiales > Xanthobacteraceae > Bradyrhizobium. The sequence continues at coordinate 177,854 of RXJC01000003.1, forward strand.
GCTTGAACCAATCCCGACCGACGGCAGTGATCCGACGCGTTCGGACCGAAGGATCACTGCCCTGCGATCACTGATCCTTCTTGGGGCCCATGTGATGCGGCACATCCGTCTTGGGACCTCCGCCGTAGTGATGGCTGCCGCCCGATCCGCTCTTCGACCCCGTGCTTTTCTTCTTGCCCATGTGATGCGATTCCGTCTTCGGCCCGCCCGAATAGTGGTGACCACCATCGTTCGATGGAGTCGTTTGTGCCATGGCGGGGGCGATGGCGAAGGACAAAACGGTGGTGGCCACGAGCAACTTGCGCGCGTTCATATGATTCTCCTGTTCGGTCTTGATGATGATCGCAAGCGATCAAACCAGATGTCTGAAGCGGAGACAATGCAGCGCGAACATCGGTCGGAGTAGTTGAGCGAGATCAATAATCGTCGTGTGGATGATGTAGTCGATGCACAAATTGAAGGCGCGGAGACGCGACGCAAGAGACGATGTATTCTTACAGAGTTCGTTCAAATTCTTTTTCACTCAGCTCAGCATCGTTTGCGACGAACGACGTGTCGATTCATTACGCCGATCTGAGCAAAAAGTTTTTCTTGGCGATTGGCTGCGCATCTGAGAGTGGTCAAGACCGTTCACAAAGCGGTCTGTCGGCATTGCGATCGGCCATCGATATTTCGAGGATAGGAAAGGCGCAATGGCCGCAACGCTGAATTGGATCATCGTACGCCCGCAGCGTGACGACGATCCGGACCGCTGCACTCGCTCGCCCGGCAGCTCAAGATAAGCCCCGGACTGTCGGGCATACTCTGTCGTCGCAGCGGGGATAACACTCGCGCGACGACAGAGTTCGAGCATTAAGATGGTGCATGATGTGGCTAGTCGAAAATTGATCCATATTGGGCGCTGCCGAATCAACATCGTCGGTTCGCGTCACCAGCTCACGTTCCGGCAGCCGAGACATCCTGGATCCGTATGAGCCTCTCATCGACCATCTACTCCCGCGCCGATAGCACGCGCCGTATAGCGGAGGCGAGGGCGGGAATCGCTTCCAAACGTCCTGAGCGAATCCGCTTCGCAAAGGTTCGCTCACCGGAGGGAAGATGATCGTTCACGCGACGACGCATAAGGTTGTCGCTATGGTGCTCGCCCGAGCCGAGCGCAGGTCGTTCGTTCCGTTGGTCGGGCTGACGGCATTTATCTCCGCGTTGTCGATGAGCGTGCCCGTGGAGTGGCTGGTCGTCGCTGCTTCATTGGCCAACCGACGCAGATGGATGTTGATCGCTTCGATTGCCGCGATGGGAAGCGCGATCGCTTCGCTCGGCCTGTATCTCGCGTTTCACCACTTCGGCTGGAATCTCTTGCTCGCCCGTTTTCCGGACCTCGCAGGCTCGCAAGCCTGGCTACAAGCTACCGATTGGCTATCAAAATACGGTCTAATGGCGATATTCGGACTGATGGCTTTGCCGTTGCCTTTCCCCAAGTTGCCCATGCTTGCGGTAGCGGGGATCTATCGGCTGCCGATCGCGGACGTCTTCGTCGCTATCCTTGTCGGCAAGGTTATCAAATATTTGGTCTACGCGTATTTGGCTACGCGGTTCCCATTGGCGCTGCGCTTTTTCACCGAACACCGCTGGATCGCTGCCAGCCTGACGGCGAGCCGCGAAGGGAGAACGCCGATCGTCTCTCCGTCGGTGCGCGGGGCCGGCAGCGAAAGAAGTGAGGAAGCTAGGATTGGCTGACGAAAAGACTGGAGGCTGGACGCTACAGATTGCCATCTTCATACAGGAGCGCTTCCGGGAGGCGACGACCCTAAGGTTCGGGCTGCCGAAACCGCAGAGAGATCTCCGACTGGACCTGTTTCGGGGTCTCGCGAATTGGTTGATCTTCCTGGGCCACATTCCCGATTCGGTCCTGGCGTGGTTTACGACGCGAAACTACGGCTTCAGCGACGGCGCCGATTTGTTCGTGCTGATCTCCGGCTACACCGCGACGTTCGTGTTCGGGAGGATCATGATGGAGCATGGCTTCGTGATAGGTGCGACCAGGCTCCTTCGTCGGGTGTGGCAGCTCTACGTCGCTCATCTCCTGCTGTTCTTCGTGTATCTGACGTCAGTGCACTATTTCGCGCACAAGTTCGATACGCCGCACTTGATGGACCAGTTCAATGTCAAACTGCTGATGGATTTCCCGGTCGAAACCCTCACGCAAGGCTTTATGCTGAAATTCAAGCCGCTCAACCTGGACGTCTTGCCACTCTATATCGTGCTGATGGCGGCATTCCCGATTGTGCTGTGGTTCATGCTCAGATGGCGCAACGCTGTTATGATCGGTTCGATCGCGCTGTACCTCGCTGCGCGTCACTACGACTGGAATTTTGCGTCTTATCCCTCGGGGGTCTGGTACTTCAACCCGCTCACATGGCAGTTGCTTTTCGTCGCCGGTGCGTGGCTTGCTCTTGGAGGAGCCGCCGCGTGCAGTGCCCTACTTCGGTCGCCCTTCATCCTGGCTCTGAGCGTCGCGTTTCTTCTGTTTGCCCTGATGGTCTCGCTGGCCGAGCGAATCCCGGAACTGCAACGTTACATTCCCGAGGTCGCCGCCGGAATGTTCATTCCAAACGACAAGACCAATCTTGCTCCCTACCGAGTCGCGCATTTGGCCAGCCTGGTATTCACCGGCATATCGCTGATTCCCGTCGATTGGCCCGGCCTTCAATGGCCCATCCTTCAGCCGCTGATCAGGTGCGGGCAGCAATCTCTGCCCGTGTTCTGCGTAGGGCTGTTCCTGTCCTTCATCGCCCATTTCGTTCTGGACTTCGGTTCGGAAGGCTTGTTGGCCCAGCTCCTGGTCGGAGGCGTGGGCCTGTGGATCCTGACGATGATTGCGTACTATCGAACCTGGTCAAAGCAGGTCGACAAGAGCTTGTCGTCCGGCCAAAGATCGAATTCATCGGGCGGCAATGTCGAATCGTGACGTTCGGTTTGCTTTGAGGTCGGCATGATAACTTCCGAGCGAATCTTCGCCGACCAGACGCAGGGCGCGATCCTGCACGGCCTTCATTGGACCGCATCCGCAATCGAACTGCTTGGAGTGCTGGTAATCGTGGGCGGCGTCGTGACTGCGACGGCGTTTGCGCTTCGCGAAATGGGGCAGGGAGCATTTGTCGATGCATTTCGGTCGTACCGGGCGAACCTTGGTCGAGGCATTTTGCTCGGGTTGGAGTTCCTGATCGCCGCAGATATCATCGGAATGGTCGCGATCGTACCGTCGTTCGATCGACTCGGAATTCTCGCGGTAATCATCGCGATCCGTACGTTCTTAAGCTTCTCCCTTCAGATCGAGATCGAAGGTCGGCTGCCTTGGCAGCGGCGCAAGCCAGCCGCCGATGAGGCGGATGGGGCGGAGCTCTAGGGCGACGATCCGGTGTCGCGGGAGGTTGGTATCCCATACAGGACCTGGAACATGCGCTCCAAAGAGGCGTCCCGATTCGATCGGGCCGTCTGGATCAGCGTGGTGACGAGATCGAAGAGGGTGCGCTCGCTCTTGAGGTAGGGATTGTCGTCTGAAAGGGGCGAGCGGTCGTCACGGATCGCCTTCGCAAGGCTTGGCAGGCCGTAAAGCCAAGGCGAAAAGGACGCCGAAAAGACATATCGACTCATCCGCATCGGGTGAAGCCATTTGGCGGTTTCCGCCAAGAAGGGATTGGAGCTCGCCCGAACGAGAGGGCTGAAGAAGGCGCTATAGATGCTTTCAGTCATCGCGGAGAAGTCCGCGATGCGCGCGAAGGCGGGATCCGGACGAGGAAACTTGAGATCTTCGACCTTCCGGGATTCGAACCGCACTGCAAAAGGTAGATTCGACAGGCTGTCCGAGGGGGCGCGATCCTCGATCTTCATTTCATACAGACCGGGCGCCAGGCCTTCGATGTCCGGAAGGCTGGCGAGAATGGCGCGATGTTCGCGTTGGGCCACTTTGCCGGAGACGAAGATCCCAAGATGACCCACGTGCGGATTCGTCAAATAGACGATACGTTGGCCGGCCTCGATCAAATCCCCAGTCGTCGGGTACACGATGGGAATCCAGCCGAGCGCCTGATGCGGCGGCGTGATGTTGTCGCCGTAGGACGCGAACACGATCAGCGGGTTCCGTATACGGCGCAGATCGGCAACGCAATGCTCGCAGATGCGGAAGCGGCCGCCCTCGAGCTGGTTGCCTATGAAGAGGTTTTCGACGATCGCCAGAATCTCTTCCTTGCTCAGGAAGAAGAAGCTTCCCCACCAGCGTTCGAATTCGAGAAAGCGTTCGCTTTCTCGATCGATATGCGTGAACAGTTGGACGTATTTCTCCCACTGCGCCTCGGGCTTCAGGCTCTCGAAGTTCTGGGCAAGCCACGCGCCGTCGAACCTTCCATCGCTGAGATCGGCAACGAGGTGTGCGAGCCAGGCTCCGCCGTTGAATCCCGCTGCGAGCCGAATCGGATTCACGCCGGCTTCGCCCGACCAATATGAGAGCGGGGAGCCGTTGAGTACCGCGGGGCCGACGAGACCGCTGCAGTCCGCGGAAAGCAGGGTCACCGCCCAACCGGCCTGGCAATTTCCGTACAGTATTGGTGGTTGCCCCGGATGCCGGGTGCTCACCGCCTCGACGAAGCGCCGAAGTGCGTGCAAGACGTCGGCGAGAGTCTGGCCGCGACACGGCTGAGGGAAGAAGGATACGAAATAGACCGGATGGCCCTCCGCCAGCGCGATGCCGACCTCGGAGTCCTGTTTGAATCCGCCGATGCCGGGTCCATGTCCTGCCCTCGGATCCAAGACCACCACAGGCGGTTTCGCCTCCGATCCGGTGTCCACATTCTCATCGAGGATGCGAAGCAGCACGTAGTTGACGGGGCGTTCGAACTGGCGAGCGTCAACGATCGTCTCGAAGCGGAAGTCGAGCAGGGGCGGAGATCCTTGCCGTTCGTGTTCGATCAGGTTGTCCGCTCGTTGCCGAAGCGTGTCCCAGAACAGGATCGAGCGCTCTAGCAGATCTCGAGCGTATGCTTGCAGCGCATCGCCGCCTTCCGGCGAGCGGGCTGGGCGCGTTGGATCGTCGCCGAGCAAGTCTTTGGGTGTTGCGAGCTGCGAGTTGGTGGCGGCGTGCATCGACTGTTCCTGAAATCAGATCGCTTCGAAGGTTCGATGCTAATAGCGAAGTCGCTGTCGCGAGACGAGTGTAATTTTTTGACGGGTCGCGCGTCTATATTAGACAGTGCAGCGTAACACGCGAAGCTATCAACCGCGTTGTTGATCTACCTCAAGATTAGTCGCACTCGAGTTGGTTAGGGAGGCGGTCGACATTTGTCTGACTGAAAGTTGGAGGAGATTATGGTGACTGCGAAAAGGTTCATGGGGACTGCGGCGACGATCATCGTCATGAGTCTTGTTTCGGTTGGGCTGGCGTCGGCCGAAGTCGCTGCGAATGGACGTGAGCGGCTCGCGATGATGGACGACATGAAGATGAAGTCCGATTCGTCGAACCCTTCGAGCATGGGAAACATGTCCCAACCCGGCGCTGCGAGCGGCGGGTCGGCAGACGACAAGATGAAGATGCAGGGGCCAGGTCAGATGCCGGGCCAGCAGCAGGACTCCGGCATGATGCAGATGATGCAGATGATGGAGCGAATGCACAATCGGATGTTGCCGTCCGGCAGCGGCATGGGAGCGGGTGTCTCGGCGAGCGGTCCCATGGACGTCACCGAGCGGCTGGAAGGTCGTATCTCTTTCCTCAAAACCGAGTTGCAGATCAACGACAAGCAATTGGCCGACTGGAATCTGTTGGCCGATGCGTTGCGTTCGAGTCGGCAACACCTGCTGGAGGCGCGAAAGCAGCTTGTCATGGACGACAACATGACGGGGCCCAACCGCATCGTTCGGTATGAGCAGCACCTGAACGAGCGTTTGGAGGCGATCAAATCGGCTCGCACCGCCTTCAGTCGGCTCTACGGATCGCTCAGTGACGGGCAAAAGCAGACGGCGGATTCCATCCTGCTGCCTTTGATCGCGACGTTCTGACGAAGGCATGCTTGAAAAACGACGATCGTATCGATGCCCAAATTTGCCTCCCGACGTAGCGCTGCTTTGCGAGCGGTGATCCTTTGCGCTTCGCTTCTTGCGACGGCCGGGCTGGCGGCGTCGCCCTCACTCCCCGGGTTGGTCCCGGGGGATGCACGCCAACATGGCGAGCCTGCCGAGACACGTTCGGCATGGCGCTTGGCGGAAGGCGGGGATGGTCACTCCGCGCACCACCCGAATAGCTCCGATACGGGAAGCGCCGGTGCGCCTATGGCAAGCCCACCGTCGGGAGGCTCGGCGCCCGCAGCGGTGCCGAGCGAGTCGAATTCTGGCATGATGGGTATGATGGGCGAGATGATGGGACGCCCGCGTAAGGAATTCTATCCGTCGTTGATGGAAATGCCCGCTCTTTCCGCCGAGCGCCGGCGCGAGCTCGAATCTCAGGCTCGCGCGCGGATCGGCGCCGAAATCGATGGCATGGCCAACGCGGAAATGGCGCTGCGGCACGCCCTCGCGTCAGGCAAGGCCATCGAAGCGGATCTTGCTTCGCGCCAAATTCGGGAGGCACTCAACCAGGTGCAGAGCGGCGTGATCGTGTTGCGCTCGCTCGAGGAAGGAAAGTCTCCGCAGCAGATCGCGCAGAACTGGTTCAAGAGCCAGATGAATCTTTCGCAATCGGAGCGCCCTTCCTCCGACGGAGTGCTGGGCGTTTCGTGGTTCCACGTCATCACGATGGGCCTGCTCGCGATCGTCTCGTTCGGCATGCTGGCCGTCTATGCCGTGCGCATGCGTCGGGCCAACGCGCTTGTCGATCGGCTGACTCGGTCGCCGGTCGCCGCATCCGGATCGATGCCGGCACCCGTGATTCCGACGGCTGATGCGCCGAGAGCAAAGGCCACGGTCGCTGCAGCCCCCGCAGCAGGCGCCGCCGCCCGGATCCAGGAGACCATTGCGCCGGCCGCGGCGACTTCAGCCGGCGGCGAGCCAACGAAGGGGAGAGGGCTCTGGAAAGGCAAATTGAAGGTCTGCGCCATCTTCAACGAGACGCCGAGTTCTAGGACCTTTCGGCTCCAGAATCCGCAAGGCGGCGCCATTCCCTTCGAATTCCTGCCGGGCCAGTTTCTGACCTACTCCGCACAGATCGACGCGAAGACCGTCAGACGATCCTACACGATCGCGTCCTCTGCGGCTCAGACGGCCTACGTGGAGACGACAATCAAGCGCGAAGATGGAGGCGTGTTCTCCGAGTACATGCACGACGAAATCAAGGAAGGCGATCTGTTGGACGTGATGGCGCCTTCCGGGGCCTTCACTTTCACCGGCAAGGAGGCAGACAGTGTCGTGCTTATCGGTGGAGGGGTCGGTATTACCCCATTGATGGCAGCGATTAGATATCTCTTCGATATTTCCTGGCCCGGGGAGGTCTATCTGGTCTACGGCGCGCAGACGACCGAGCAGTTCATCTTTCGTGACGAACTGGAGTATCTGCAACGCAGGATGAACAACCTCCACGTTGCCGCCACCATGGCGCGGGCGGCAGGTACGACCTGGATGGGGAGCGAGGGCCAGATCACGGCCGAGTTTCTTGCGCGCTCGGTCCCCGATCTGTCCAAGCGGCGCGTCCATCTATGCGGCCCTCCTGGAATGATGCAGGCACTCAAGAAGACGCTCGTCGAACTTGGCGTACCGCCGGAGCAAGTCAAGTCGGAGGCGTTCGGACCCGCGCTCGGCGCCGTGCCGCCTCCGGGACGGACGGTTATCGAAAGTGGGGAGTCCGAGATCAAGGGCGGGACGCCTTCGATCGGCCCGGCGACGGCCTCCATCCGGTTTGCCAAGTCCGGCAAGGCAGCTCCGTTGCCTCCGGACAAGAGCGTGCTTGAAGTCGCCGAGTCCATCGGCGTCTCGATCGACTATTCCTGCCGTGCGGGCACCTGCGGTATCTGCAAGACCCACCTCATCGAAGGCAGCGTCACGATGGAAGTCCAGGACGCCCTTACCGAGGAGGACAAGGCGGGGGGGATGATACTGGCCTGCCAGGCGAAGTCGGTTGGGAATCTGGTCGTCGAGGCTTGAGATGGGCGGCAGGGAGCGATTGATCGTCGATATCGTCTTCGCGAGCCTCTTGCTGCTGGCTCCGGCGTTTCTTCTCCACTCCGATCCGAGATTTGCGGGAAGCCTGGCCGGCTTCGCTTTGGGAGCATCAGCAGCCGGCTTGATGGTGCTCCTTCTCATCTACCCCCTTGCGAAGTACGTGCGCGGCTTCAAGCCTCTTCTCGGCCGTATCGTCTCCATGCGCACGCTGTTGGAATTTCACGTCTACGCCGGGATAGTCGCGGCCTTCCTCGCGCTCCTCCATACGGGACACAAGTTTCAAAGCCCGCTGGGAATCGCGCTCATCGTCAGCATGCTCGTCGTGGTCGTGACCGGCTTCGTGGGGCGGTACTACCTGCCGCAGACTGCCGCCGAGATCCGCGAACAACAATCCCGCCTCGCTACGCTACGGGCCACCTACGATCGGACCGCGCTTGCCCTTGCGGAGAGTGAGATCGGTGATCCCGGCGTTGCGCCTCCGGCAAGCGCATCGGCTGTGCAGGAGGTCCCGATACTGCAGGTCGTCGAGGGCATTTCGGACATCGAATATTCGATCGGATCCCAGGAGGCCATCAAGAAGGTCTTCATGCAGTGGATCGGTGTTCACGTAATCGCTGCGATCGCGATGTACGCGATGCTGGCGCTGCATATTGCCGGAGAGGTCTACTACGGACTTCGGTGGCTCGCGTGAGCTTCAGAGCTATCGTCTACAGCGTGTGCATCACGCTCGCCGTCGCCGGCGTGGCAGCGGTATCCGCGGCGCTGTACAAAGGCGGGTCGTCGTCCGTTGTGGGGTGGAGGGATGCAGTAGTTCCCGGACCTCTCTCGGAAAAACACGCGTTCCTGGCCGACAAATGCGAAACTTGTCACACGCCGGTGAGGGGCGTCGAGACTTCCGCCTGCATCGCCTGCCATACGACGGCCGCTGCGGACCTGGGAAAGCAGGCGACGGCGTTCCACGCGACGAGCAAAGAGTGCCGAGGGTGTCATCTCGAACATGCGGGTGGCGCCCGTCCGACCAAGATGGATCACGCAATGCTCCTGCGGATCGGCGGCTTTTCCCGAGAGCGCGGCGCTTCGGCGAACTCGATCACCGGTCAGATGATCTCGGACCTTAAGGATTTCCTGAAAGTCCCGAAGTCTGACGAAGCGGAAAAGACCGATCTCGATTGTGCGAGTTGCCATAGCAACCGAGACCCACACCGCGGATTGCTTGGACGCGAATGCGGCGGCTGCCACGCGCTGGCTTCGTGGAGTATTCCGCAGTTTCTCCATCCGTCTCCTACCTCCAAGGAATGTGCGCAATGCCATCAGGCTCCGCCAAGCCATTACATGCATCACTTCGTCATGATGGACCGATCGATCACGGGACAGGAACATGCCAGCGTCGAGCAATGCTTCCTTTGCCACCGCACCGACTCGTTCAACGACATCAAAGGTGTTGGATGGTTCAAGCACCATTGATTCAAGTTGCCCGACGCCTTTCAAGCCGATTCTTGATCTGGATCAACTTTGTGCGGCGTATGTGCCGCTATCATAAAGTTGAGATCATGGCTCCGAGCGCCAGTGTGCCCGACGCCAATGAAGCGATGCCGATTGGGCAGGGGCGACTTTGGTGTCTTTCGTTGCTGCTGATCGTGTCCATGGCTGCGGTCGATGCTCACGCCGGTGTGACCATCTCGGACCGACGCTACTGGCCCAGCGAGGCGCGGACCAGCCCGGGACGATTGATCGACATTCTTCCTCAGCCCTATGTCTACCCTGAAGCCGGTGTCGCAGCGGGGTCCCGGATCACGCCCCGTAAGAAACCGAGGAGGAACCGGTGACTGCGGAACATCACGCTTGGCCGATCGCCGGCAATGACGTTCCGCTATTGGCGCGGTGCGTAATAGGAGCTATATTTCGCGCGTTCGACCGACGGAAATGGGATGATTAGACTAACGAGGCCAGCGCGCAGGTGGTGGGGGTGGTTTGTCGCCATCACGTATCTGCTTGGCTCGCTGACCCCCTCTCTGGCGGTCCCGCTTCCCGCCGATCTCGCCCAACTGTTGGTTCAGCGATCTCAGGTCGCCGATCACGCGCACGATCATCAGCATGGCCATAGCCACCAGCACGGTCATGATCACCAGCATGCCCTCAGCGACCATCAGCATGGTGCGTCCGGACAGCAGCACAGCCATGGTGGTGATAAGGTAGCCAGCCATTCACACCAGGAGGTTGCGCCGGCGTCCGATCCCGTCGATCGCGATTCTGACGACCAGCATGGCAATTGCTGCGGCTCCGTATTGTGTCTTAGCGCGGTCTCTCCTAAATCGCCTTCACTCCTCCAGTTCGCGCCTCTGCAATCCCGGTGCGAACTCAAGCCGGACTCCGTTTGCGCCGGCGAAGCGCTCGGTCCGCTTTATCGGCCGCCAATAGCCTGAAAGCACGCAATTGATGGGCAGTCGCGCTCCTTTTCGGGGCGCGAGTAGTCGTACGTCCGTGCTTATCAGGGGAAATCTATGTTGGCGCAAATGGTGGCGAATGACGCCGCCGCATCGAATGCATTCTCGCGAATGAAATCTAGGCGCGCGATCGCAAAGCGCGCGATTCTGATCGGTCTGCTCTGCCCGCTTCTCGCCGGCTGTGCAGTCACGACGCCCGTCAAAAATCCGGATCCAGCAGACCCGACGGCCAAGGTGGCCCGCGTCGGATATGCACCCACGACCAGGCCCTACGTCAGTCTCCGGCCAGCGGCGCCGGTCGGATGGCGGGAGCAGAACCAGCGCGTGGCACCTGCGCCGAAGAACGAAAAGTAGGGGAAGGCATGCAGCTTGCCACTTCAAACCGTACCTCGCTCATTTCCACATCGAGGCCAGGAATCGTTGCGCTGTCGTTCGCGCTGCTGCTTTCGGGCTGCGCCGCATTCTCTCCGGATGCGGGCATGTCCGGCGTCGCCGACGTCGTGTCCAATACGATCAGGAAGGATGTGATTGCCGTTCGATCCGTCGAAGACGGCGAACGAGCCGATGCCCTGGTGACGCAGCTCCTACGCCGGACCTTGTCGGTGGAGTCCGCGGTCCAGATCGCGTTGCTGAACAATCGGGGCCTCCAGGCCGCCTACAACGAGCTCGCCCTGGCCGAAGCCGACGCGATCGAGCAAAGCCTGCCGCCTAATCCCACCTTTTCCCTTTCCCGCATATCGGGGGACGGCGGATTCGAGTTCGAGCGTCAAGTCGTCGGGGACATCCTCGCGTTGGCGACGCTGCCGTTCCGCTCGGAAATCGCCCGACGACGATTCCATGAAGCGCAACTGCGTGCAGCGTTGGAGACACTGCGTCTGGCTGCCGACGTGAGACGGGCATACTACCAGGCAGCCGGGTCCAGCGAGCTGGCAGCTCTCCTGTCCGACACGAAGACGACGGCCGAGACCATCGCCCAGCTCGCGGAGAAGCTCGGGCAAACCGGTGGTCTGAACAAGTTGGATCAGGCTCGCGAACAGGTCTTCTACGCGGAAATCACCGCCGATCTCGCTACCGCCCGGCAACAAGCCACGTCCGCACGGGAACGGCTGGCACGACTGCTCGGCGTCTGGGGCGGGCAGGTCGATTTCAAGCTCCCCAAGGCTTTGCCTGCACTACCACGTAGCCCGAAGTCGCTCCCGAACATCGAAGTAGAGGCTGTAGGACGTCGCGTCGACCTTCAGATGGCTCGCATCGAACTCGATCTTCTGGCGAAGGCGCTCAATCTGACGGAGGCGACGCGCTTCGTCACGTTGCTCGATCTCGCCGGCATCAGCCGGAAGACCAAGGAGCCCGAAGGAGCGCCGTTCCGACAACGCGGCTTCGATCTTCAGTTGCAGATCCCGATCTTCGATGGCGGCGAGGTGCGCGTCCGCCAGGCCGCCGAAAGTTACAACATCGCCCTCAATCGGCTGACCGAGAAGGCAGTGAACGTGCGTTCCGAAGCGCGAGACGCATACCGGGTCTACCGCTCCACCTACGATATTGCCGGCCACTACCAGCGAGAGGTGGTGCCGTTGCGAAACATCATCTCGGATGAGGCGCAACTGCGTTACGGCAGCATGCAGATCGACGTCTTTGCGTTGCTGGCGGAAGCCAAGCTGCGGATCGCCGCGCAGCGAGCTTCCATAGATGCCCGACGCGACTTCTGGCTGGCCCACTCCGACCTGCAGAGCGTGGTCGACGGCGGAGGCCGTTCCGAAAATCAACCAGAGAGCCGTCCATCGACCAATTCGTTGGCGAGCGGAGGATGAGGAGATGAGCATGATATCGAGACGAAACTTTCTCGGCACCGCAACGGCGCTTGCGAGCGCGAGCATGGTCTCCGGACGCGTGCAGGCGGCGAGCATTCCCGAGGCGCCCACGACAGACAAGGTGACGAGCCAACCGCCACTGTATCCGACGAGCGGACGAGAGTACCGACCCGTCGTGACCCTCAATGGCTGGTCGCTGCCTTGGCGGATGAACGGGGATTGGAAGGAGTTCCACCTGGTCGCCGAGCCTGTCGTTCGTGAATTCGCACCCGGCATGAAGGCTCACCTCTGGGGCTACAACGGCCAGACGCCGGGGCCGACGATCGAGGCCGTCGAAGGCGACAAGGTCCGCATCTTCGTCACGAACAAGCTGCCGGAATACACGACCGTGCATTGGCACGGCATGATCCTGCCGTGCGGCATGGACGGCGTCGGCGGTCTGACACAGCCCCACATCAATCCGGGCAAGACGTTCGTCTACGAGTTCGAGCTCAAGCACAGCGGCACCTTCATGTACCACCCGCACGCGGACGAAATGGTCCAGATGGCGATGGGCATGATGGGAATGTTCGTGGTCCACCCCAAGGACCCACGCTTCCGGCCGGTCGACCGCGACTTCGTCTTCGTCATGAGCAGCTACGACATGGACCCGGGGACCTACGTGCCGAAGGTCACCGAGATGACGAATTTCAACATGTGGTCGTGGAATGCGCGCGTCTTTCCCGGAATCGATCCCTTGCCCGTGAGGCTCGGCGATCGCGTGCGCGTTCGGATCGGCAATCTCACGATGACCAACCATCCGATCCACCTTCACGGGCACAGCTTTTCGGTAAGCGGCACGGACGGGGGCTGGGTTTCGGAGAACGCGCAGTGGCCCGAGACCACGATTGATGTCCCGGTGGGATCGATCCGGGCTTTCGAAGTTCTGGCCGACAACCCCGGCGACTGGGCGTTCCACTGTCACAAGTCGCATCACACGATGAATGCGATGGGGCACGATCTCAGAACTCTCATCGGCGTCTCGAAGAAAGATATCGCGAAAGCGGTGAAGAGGCTCGCCCCGGATTCGATGGCGATGGGGTCGACCGGCATGGCCATGGGCGAAATGGAGATGCCGCTTCCCGACAACACGCTGCCCATGATGACGGGGTCCGGACAGTTCGGCCCGATCGAAATGGGCGGCATGTTCACGGTCGTAAAGATCCGTGAAGGCATGGCGCGCGACGACTACAGCGATCCGGGTCCGTACAAGTTTCCTCAAGGAACGGTTGCCTACGAAATCGAGACGCCGGCTACGGCGCCATCGCGGCAAGACGGCCGACCGGACGGCGGCCATCGGATGCCGATGAAGGGAATGAAGGGATGAGACGCCTGAAGACACCGAGCATGAAACCCCAGCAAGGAAGACAAGCGATGAAGAACTACACCAATGTGATCGCCGCAGTCGCGATGACGATGTCCCTTTCGACCGCAACGTTGGCCGGCCCCGGTCATCACGATGGGCATCAACACGATGAACAATCGTATTCCGCAGGCGAACCTGGCGACCCCAAAAAGCCGGCCCGTATCGTGCCGATCACGATGGGCGAGCCCGGCGGCAAGATGGCTTTCGTGCCGAACAGGGTCGAGGTGAAGAAGGGCGAACAAGTGAAGTTCATGCTGCGGAACAGCGGAGAACTCGACCACGAATTCGTACTCGCGACCCCCGCGGAGAATCTCAAGCACGCCGAAGCGATGAGGAAAAATCCGGACATGGAGCATGACGACCCGAACGCGAAGCGGCTCGCGCCGAAGCTGGTCTGGAAATTCAGCAAGGACGGCGAGTTCGAATTCGCCTGTCTCATTCCGGGTCACCGCGAGGGCAACATGATCGGAAAGATCGTCGTGAAGTAAGTCGGCCATAGCAAGAAGAAGAGGAAGAGTAGGATGTTGAAGTTATCCGTGAGATCCGCACTGTTTGCCGTCGCCATCGCGGTCGCTCCCGTCGCCGCGTTCGCGCAAGCGAACCTCGTCACCGGAGAAGTGAAAAAGGTCGACGAGGGCGCCGGCAAGATCACCCTGAAGCATGGCCCGATAAAGAGCCTGAATATGGACGACGAGGAGATGACCATGGTCTTCCGGGTCTCCGATCCGTCGATGCTCAAGCAGGTCAAGGCCGGCGATAAGGTCCAGTTCGAGGTCGAACGACAGACCGGTGGCATCACGATCACCAAGCTTCAGAAGGCGAAATGACCGCGGCCGTTGGGGCGGATCGGTGAATCGGCCCCGACGGCAACCGCGGTGTGATCAGGCCTGGAGATATCGGCCGGGGACCTGCAACGAAGTTCTCCCCGATGGTGTGGACCATGGGACTGCATGAATTCAGAATTGGGACGGAACGCTCCGAAGGCGAACTTGTACCACGCGTGCCAACGACGCTTGACTGTTGGGCGGCCGAAATCGGTCTCGGCCAGACCGAGGAGTTATCATCCGCGGGACATCTCGCGTCGCGAGGCCTGGCTTCCGTCGTCTTCGACCTTTCGGCTGCAGCCGCCGTGATCGGGATTCCGCTCGCGCTATCTCTTGCGCAAGAGGCGTCTCGTCCATGCGGCGATCACAACGCGGTCGCAGGTGTCGCACCCGGGCGATCGAGATGAAATCGGCGCGCGATAACTTATTGGTCGCTGCGAACCCGCATGGGGTACGGACGCCGGCAACCGCGCGCACTGCGGTTCGGACGGCGATCGTGGACAGCTACGATCGTCTGCGGAATTATCTTCAGAGGCGCTTCAACTCGGTCGCGGATGCGGAGGAGGTGCTGCAGGTGTTCGTCTTGAAGGCGCTCGAGCGGTCCGCCGACGTCAGAGATGCGGAGTCGGTGCGCGGTTGGCTCAGCAAGGTCTTGGCGACAACCATCGCCGATTTTCACCGGCAGACATCGCGACACAAGATCAGAGAGACACCACTCTCCACCGAACTAAGCGATCGACTTGCGGCAGTTACCGAAGTCGAACTGGCGTGCGAATGCCTCTACGCGCACTTGCTATCGCTGAAGTCGGAACATGCCGAGGTCATCCGACGAGTGGATCTTGGCGGCGAGTCGAGGGAGGCGGTGGCGGCCGATCTCGGAATAACGGTGAACAATCTTACGGTGCGCCTTTATCGTGCTCGTCAGGCGTTGAAGGAGCGCCTCGAAAGCAGATGCGTGATCTGCCGTGAAGAAAGCTTTTGGGCGTGTCGCTGCGACCGGCCATAGGTCCCGTGCTGAATCCCGCTCCGCGCCGACCGCAGGACCGCGCTTCGCGCTTTACGTCCATTGCGCGGCGTCCATCGGGAGTTGCTTGCAGGTCGCCCGCGGTGACACGCGGCAGCCCATCACGCTCCTGTCGGAGAGAACGGTGGCATGAGTGCTTCCAAAGGTCTATCGCAAGTGCGGAGCCGTGGTTGACCCGATTCAGGGCCTCCAGCCGCGTTTGCGCCGACGTGAGCCATCCCGCGACGACTGCATGCGTAGAAGTGAAGGTTACAGCACCCGCTGCGCGCCGGGGAGAGCTCGCAAGACTGCCGTCGTGGCCAGGCTGAGCAAAACGGCCAGCACGAACGTGATGAGCGCTTTGGCAATTGCGTCAAGGTCCACGTCGAACAGACCGTACTGAATCCAGAGCACGATCGGGTAGTGCACCAGGAACATGCCATATGCATATGGTCGGATCGAATCCAGCAGAGGCAAGGCGGATCGGTTCAGTCTGAGAAAGTGACCGAGTAAGGCGAACATGATCGCTGCGCTAAAGACGACAAACAGAAAGCCGTAGCTCACCTCATACCAGGCGGGCAGCCACACGGGATTGCCGAGGTGCTCCCGCTTCACGTAAATCAGGACCCACAGCAGGCAATATGTAACGATGGCGGCGAGCGCCCAACTCAAGCGAGATCTCTGGAGCTGCCCATTCGTGCCGAGCAGGCCGCGGTCCAAATTGGCCGCGCCGACGGCGGCACCGAGGAAGAAGTAGCTCGGATAGAGCAAGACGCGACTCGCCTGTACGGAAAGCGGGCCGAACTCAAACCAATGACCGGCGCCGAAGTAGACGCGCAACGGGATATAGGCCGCTCCAGTGATGACCACCAGGATTGCAAAGAACTCATGCGGCCGATCGTAACTGCGTACCGATAGCAGGTTCACCGGGTCCAACAAACGGGGCGCCACTCGGCTGAGGGCGCACGCCACGACATCGCACGCCAATAGCACCCAGAGGAACCAGACCGGTCCGCTTGGCCACGGCCCAACAGTGATCGTTTTTAACCAGAATTCGCCAAAGCTGATATCCGGAGTCTGCCGCAGTTCGAGAGCATAGTAGGCGAGGGGAATGATGGTGAAGACGGCGATTACGAAGGGTAGCCCGAGCCTGACCAAGCGTTGAGACAGAAACTCCGGAGCTGCCTTGTGAGCCAGGCCCGGCCACACGAACAGCCCCGAAAGGAAGAAGAACATAGCCATGAAGAAACTGTCGTTGGCCAGCACGATCGTATCGAAGCCGATCCACTTCTCAGCGTCGGTCCCTCCAAAGTAGGTGTAGGGAATGACGGCGTGATGCAGGAGCACCAGTAGCATCAATAACGCACGGACGCGATCGATCGCAGCGTTGTGCACTGTGACCTGCCGAATGGCACGATTGTTCTCGGGTTCGGCGTGCGACCGCGGGGCTCGGAGAAGCAGGGCGATATCCATCGTGAGGGACGGGCGACGATGACGTGCGTCGACCGGAAACAAATGAGCGCGATAGATAGACGCCGTGCGAGGAAATTTCTTACAGCATTCGACTTCCGTGCGGCCAGTTACTCCGCGGTCGTTGTGCGGATGAGCCGCAGCGCGGCCGAATTCAGGAAACGAGCTTCCTGAGAGCCTTGTCGTTCAGGACTTGGATCCGGCGTCGGCTCAGCGACTTGATCAGGCCTGCGCTTTCCAATTGTCTCATCGTTCGTGAGACCGTCTCGATCGTGAGACCCAGGTGCTCGGCGACGTCCTTGCGTGGCATCGGCAGCGTGATGAATTTCTGTGTCTCGCTGCGGGCCGTCATTCGAACGAGAAACCAGGCGATGCGTTCTTCAGCCGTCTTGTTGAGCAGAAGGGTCTGATCCTGAAGACGGACGAGTTCGTCGTCCTTCACCTGAAGGAGCTGGTGCGTGACGTCCTTTCGACGGCCAGTCAATTTGGCGATCGTGTGTACATTGATGACCCTTATTTGCGTATCGCCGATCGCGTAGGCGGACAGCGAGTGCGCGCTTCCCATCTCAAGGCCGAAATAATCACCTGGCAGGTAGAAGTCTCGAATTTGCCGTCGGCCGCCGTTGGATATCCACACGGTCCTGACGGCGCCGGTCAGCACGCGATAAAGGTAGAGAGCGGGCTGGCCCTGGCCGAATATCTCGGCCCCCCGCTTGTACTGAACGATCTTCCCCATATGCGCGATCGGTTCGTCGCCGGCCGATTTTCTGCTCTTCGAGGAGGAGGGGAGAGAGCAGTCGTCGAAGCAGTGGACGGAACACCGCTCGTCGGCAATCAGGGCTGGCATGAACGTTCTCGCTGAAGAGAGTTTACGGGACGTGCAGGGTCGCGGCGACGAGAGGCGGATCCCGCCAAACTGAGCCTTCATCGCCACATCGAATAGCCACGACTTCGACGGAGCAGGGGACGCCAGCCTACCGGCGGCCCGCTGCTCGGAAGAATCTACAAGGCGAGCTCCTTCCGGGCAGGCAATTGGATGCGGTAGTGAAGCCGAGTTGTCGCGCTAGCTAGTTCTTCTTTGGTCCGATGTGATGCGGCGTCGGAGAGTTCGGGCCACCCGTATAGTGGTGGCTTCCTCCATCGGAAGCGGCCTTCGGGCCCGTGTCCTCTTTGGCCCCCATGTGATGCGGAACCTCGGTCTTGGGTCCACCGGAGTAGTGGTGGCCGTTCTTTTCGTCCGAGGTCGTTGTTTGTGCGACCGCGGGCAGCGTGGCGAAGCCAAGGGCGATGGTGGCGGCGAGTAGTTGACGACGGATCATGAGTCCTTCTCCCGTGTACTTTCAAGTGAAGTGAGATGAAGCTCTTAGACCGCAGATCTCGCGTGAGAATCTTGATTCACATCAAGAAAGAGGATCGATTGTTTGCCTTCGCGCGACGCAAATTTTATCGTGTCCTCAAGCCTTCCGGCGCGGTGAGGCCCTCAGGAAAACGCGTACGGATATGTCGCGACAACGCCCACCGGCGAGACCACGACGTGAAGTTGATGTGGGTCAAGAAGCACAGAACACATCTGACGTATGTTCTCAGATCGTCAGGGGAACAGGCAGATGCTTTCGAGAGACTACGCCGGACATGAACAGCGCGCGCGAGAAGGGATGTCGGTCAAGGCGCGAGCCGGCATAGTGCTGTTCGGATTCCTGATCGTCGCCGGAGCCCTTCTGTTCACCGAGCACCGGGCTCACGTGCTCGGCGTGTTGATCTGGCTGCCACTTCTTGCTTGCCCGTTGATGCATTTTTTCATGCATGGCGGTCATCACCACGATCGACACGGCGCCAATGATGGACCGAGGTCGTCATGAGCGAAGCGACGCCCGCCTACGGCCTATGGAGCCTGGTCATCGTCAACTCGGCGATCTTCATCCTGTTCGCATACACCTTCTTCAAACCACAGACGCCGCAGGACTGGAGTTCGTTCGGCGCCTTCAGCGCGTTCTTGATCGCGCTGTTCGTGGAGATGTACGGCTTTCCGCTTACCATATACTTCCTGTCGGGATGGCTGCAGTCTCGCTTCCCCGACGTGGATTGGTTCTCGCACGACGCCGGCCATCTTCTCGAGATGATGTTCGGCTGGAAAGCCCACCCGCATGCAGGACCATTCCATATCCTGAGTTTTCTCCTGATCGGCGCCGGCTTCCTGCTGATCTCCTCTGCCTGGAAAGTGCTCTACGAAGCGCAGCGGGTCCGTGGCATGGCCACGACCGGCCCCTATGGCTTCGTAAGACACCCGCAATACGTCGGGTTCATTCTTGTGATGCTCGGCTTTCTCGTCCAGTGGCCCACCATTCTCACGCTTGCGATGTTTCCGGTGCTGGCCGCCATGTACGTGAAACTGGCCCGCAGCGAGGAGCGTGCGGTTAGGGCGCAGTTCGGGGAAGGCTACGACAAGTACGCGGCCGAGGTGCCCGGATTCATCCCGCGTATAGGTCGTGTCATCGGGCGGAACTCTTCTGACGGCTACCGACACGGGGGAGTTTGATGGACGCACTGAAGGAAGGGCGCATTCTTGCGCTCGAATGCATCATACGCAGCCAGCTCGTCGATCGCGCGTTGGAAAACAGCAGTCCCGTGACTTGGCTCCACAGGGTCCGGGATTCCATGCGGGGGCCACTTCAAGCCGCGCAAAGCGACCGTATCCCCTCGAACCAAGCGGTAGCGGAAGGAGGCAAGGCGCTGGACGAACTCTTCCGGCAGGCCGAGATAGAGGTAAACGCAAGCCTCGAGAGAACTCCCCGCGAATTTCCCTGCGATTGAAACCCTCCGGCAGAGAGGGGTGACCAGATCCAACGCCGGAACCTGTCGCGGGCGGGGCATAGCGGGGTTTTAAGCGATCGGCGTTCGCGGTCACCTCGGGGCGACGCCGTACAGGTGGGCGACGACACCACCGACACCACCATGATGATGCTCGCCCTTCGTTGCCGCAGCGGCGCGCGGAGGACGCGTCGGGGCTTCTCAACAAAAGGTGATCTGCAAGCAGATTAGAGCAACTCCAATTGAGCGGCCGGTACCCGGACGGTACCAACTTATCCCCATTGATTCATTAGGCATCGTTGTGAAAGCCGGACCGTTGCGTTTCGCATTCTTCGCCGTGGTCGCTTTCGTGCTCTTGGGTGCGGCCAGGGCCGAAACCGGCGACGTCGAGACGACCTGGCGTCTGCTCGACTACATCGCGGTCGACTATGCAGGCGCGGTGGCGCACGGACAGGTGTCCAGCCCTTCGGAATATGCGGAGCAGAAAGAGTTTGCCGCTACAGTTGCCGAAAAGCTGCAGGCGCTCCCGCCGAAGCCCGAGAAGGAGACGCTCCTCGGCGAAGCCGATAGACTGAAGCGCGCGATCGCCGAAAAGGCCGAGCCCGAACAGGTTGCCGAGATCGCGCACCGCTTGGCGGCCGCGCTCCTTGCGGCCTATCCCGTGCCGCTTGCGCCGGCAAAAGCTCCTGATCTCGCGCGCGCTGCGACGCTGTACGTCCAGAACTGTGCAGCCTGCCACGGAGAGGCCGGCGACGGTCACGGCCCGGAGGCCGCCAAGCTGGATACCCCTCCCGTCGACTTCACGGATGCCGACCGTGCCCGTCAGCGCAGCGTGTTCGGACTCTATCAGGTCATTACGCAAGGGCTGGACGGAACGGCGATGGCGAGCTTCGAAGGACTGCCGGTCGATGAGCGCTGGGCGCTGGCGTTCTACGTCGGCCAGTTTGCCTTTCCGGACGCCCCCGCGGTGGAAGGCGAACGCCTCTGGAAGAGGGATGCGTCACTTCATCGGCTTCTTCCTGACCTGAAGACGCTGATCGGAACGATGCCCGCGGCGCTCGCCGCCAAGATCGGGCAGGACAAAGCCGACGCCCTCATCGCGTACCTGCGCCGCCATCCGGCGGCCGTCGCGCAGCAGGATGGGGCGCTATCGCTTGTCCGGACACGCTTGACGGAGAGCGTCGAGGCTGTCCGGGCGGGGGATCGCAAACGCGCTGGCGAGCTCGCATTATCCGCCTATCTGGACGGCTTCGAGCCGATCGAGCCGGCGCTGACCGCAAGCGACCGCACGCTGATGGAGCGGATCGAAGGACTGATGGGGGAGTATCGCGCGGCCGTGCAGAGTGAGACCGCAGACCTGCTCTCGGATCGCGTTCGGGTTCTGGACGGTCTCCTCGACGACGCGCAGGCGGCGTTGTCTCCGGATGCGACGAGCTCGTTGTCGACCTTCCTCGGGGCCGCGACGATCCTGCTGCGCGAGGGTCTCGAAGCGCTCCTCATCGTGGTCGCCATGATCGCCTTTCTCCGCAAAGCCGAACGGATGGAAGTCATGCCGTACGTGCACGCGGGCTGGATCGGCGCGCTCGTCGCAGGCTTCCTCACCTGGGTCGTCGCGACCTGGGTGATCGGGATCAGCGGCGCGAGCCGCGAATTGACCGAAGGGTTCGGGTCGATCTTCGCGGCGGTGGTGCTGCTGTCGGTCGGCATCTGGATGCACGGCAAGGCGCAGGCGGATCAGTGGCAGCGGTATATCCGCGAAAGGATGTCGAAGGCGCTGTCCGGCGGCTCGGCCTGGTTTCTGTTAGTCCTCGCGTTCGTCGTCGTCTATCGGGAGGTGTTCGAGACCATCCTGTTCTACGCCGCGCTCTGGCATCAGGGGAACGGCGGTGCGATCCTCGCTGGCGCGCTCAGCGCCTGCATCGCGCTGATGGTCATCGCATGGGCGATGCTGCGCTACAGCAGGCGGCTCCCGATCAGCAAGTTCTTCACCTACAGCTCCTGGCTCATGGCGGTTCTCACGGTCGTGCTCGCCGGCAAGGGTGTATCCGCGCTGCAGGAGGCCGGCATCATCGGCATCGCGCCGCTGCGCGCAGTACCCCGTCTGTCGATGGTAGGTCTTTTTCCCACCGCGCAGACCGTTGCGGCCCAGATCGCGATGATAGCCGCCCTAGCTGCCGGCTTCGCACTCAACCGCCGCAGGACCTAGGTTGGCTCGAAAATGGGAGCCGGGGAGGCGGATGCCGCTCTGCCGGTGCACCCGTCTGCCACAGCGGACTTCTAGCGATTTGTGGCCGGAGATACCCGAGGCACTGCCCGATGCCCCTGTCGTCGGCGGAAACGGGGGTCCTAGGGTCGGCGGCCATGGGATGGGCCTCTCGGGTTACCGCCTGACCTATTGGCCTGCTCACGACCGGAAACCGCGACGCGTCTTTGAAGAGCTCCTGGGGAACGCAAGACGTCCAGCGTCTTCGTCGATATGCCGAACCGCTGGTAGGAGACCGCGAGATCGCCCTTGAATACGCGCCCGCCGCGCAGCGCCGCGTACAGCTTGCGCTCCACGCGGGACTCGAGATCCGCCCTGGCGGTCAGGACCGGCAGAGTTCCTAATAAAGAAAAGTAGCTTTCTTTTATTTAGTGCTAGAAGCTAGTTAAGATTGCTTTATTAGGGCCTTAGCGATGGCCTTAAAGTAGCAGATCCGCCGCTACTCCCCGGACTAATTAGAGAACTCCGAGGATAGGATTCAGAAAACTGGATCCGATCGAAATTAGGTATTTTAATACCTCCTCCAAACGGCGCTGACTCCGGATGCGACGAGCTCGTTGTAGACCTTCCTCGGGGCAGCCGCGACGATCCTGCTGCGCGAGAGCCGGGGGGCGGATGCCGCCCTGCCGGTCCACCCGTCTGCCCCAGCGGGCTTATAGCGATTTGTGGCTGGAGATACCGAGGCGCTGCCCGATGCCCCTGTCGTCGGCGGAAACGGGGGTCCCAGGGGCGGCAGCCATGGGATGGGCCTCTCGGGTCACCCCCCTAACCTATTGGCCTGCTCACGACCGGACATCCGCGACGCGTCTTTGAAGAGCCCATGGGGAACGCAAGACGGCTTAGCTTCACATAGCTCCGGAAGGGCCGACCGGATGTCAAATCCAGCCGACGCGAGTGTTGCGTCCGTCGGCGTTGCGTCGAGTCGCGGTCTTGCCGCCGCTTGCCAATTGTAAAGGCCTTATCCGGCAGTCCCGAGGCTTGGTCGGCTCGCTGCCCCTGCGGCGAGTGACACGTCCAAGCGACTCGCCGACCCCACGCTGTCAACGCATCTTTAGATGCCTACGACGATCTTTTGCGCCATTTTCATCCGCGTTTGAAATCTCCAACTAGGGGGAGGGACGGCCGTGTCCCCAGTAGCATGCAGACGTACGACAAACGGCAGGCCTTCAAGAAAGAGCTCTCGCAATGTTAGCAATAGTCGTTTGCGTATGGCATCCCGCAACCGATGAACTTCTGTTCGAGGGCGCGAGCGCCAGCTTGAGCATCCAAGCGGTCCGCAAAGTCGTTGGCCCAAGCTTCCCGGAGGATCCGGAACCGATGACCGCCTATCCGGTGACCGAGCGGCAGGGGCGCTCGCTGCTGCGCATGATGCGGAAGAAATTCAGCGGCGAAGGCGACTTTCAGGTTTCCCGCGAACCTCTCACCGCCGCCGTTTCCAACGGACGCCATTAGCCGCTGGACGGCGGCGGGTCGTTGTTGGGACGGGGGTCGTCGATCGGGAAAGATGTCTGGGCGCTCAACGGACAGCCGACTTCGGCGCCTTCCAGACCTCTTGATCGCGAATTTGACAGTTCTCGTTGACCTTCGCGGCGCTTCGATCGCCGGGTGAACCCAGCCCTCGTTCATTCGGGCAATCCCGTCACCGTGATCGTTGTGAATCCTGAGTGGTCAGTCGTTTCAGGTTCGCCAGCAGTTGGGCCCGTACCTCTTCCTCCCCGACGCCCCAGAGGCCGGCCAGCGTTGTCTCGGCGGCGGCGGCGTCCCACGGGAAGAGAGGGCGGCCGTCGATCTGGGCAAATGGCCCGTCCGATTCCGTAAGTATGCGTTCGCGAGGCATCAGCGTGGTCATCGCGCGTCCTCTCTCGCCGGCGAGCATCGCGGGCCCCACGCTGAACCAGCATCCCTGATCGATCGCGCGTTGAAGCTCGCGTCGCGATCCGGAGAACCAGTGAAGGACGGCCACGCCGGCGTCGGCCTCGGAAGCTAGGGCGTCGAGAACGGGCGTGGCCGCGCGCCGGCTGTGGATCGTCATAACGCGGCCGCCGGCGACGTGACACATGCGCAGGATCTCGGCGAACACGCTGAGCTGGATGTCCCACGTTGTCTTGAGCTCGGGTCCGCCGTCCAGTCCGATCTCTCCGACGTACCGCGATCGCGGGAGCAGTTCCTCGAAGAGCCCGAGCTCGCCCCGGCGTTCCTGCGCGATCTGAGGATGCAGCCCGATCGCCGTACGGATGCGCGCTGCGTCCTTCGCCAGTGCCGCCGTTCCCGACCAGGCCGAGGGCGTCGTCGTCACCGACAGGACGAACAGGCTGCGCTCGATGCACTCGTTCGTTGTCGCGACCGGATCGGGATAGAGGTCGAGATGGGCGTGCAGGTCGATCACTTGACACCGTATTTTGCATGCAAGGCGCCGAGTTCGCCAAGCCCCCGGCGTAGCATATCCTTCAGCACGTCGCGCTCCTCGATACCCGGCCACGAAAGGGCTCCGCCAAGCCAGTCGTCGAACCCCGCGCCCTTCGCGGCTGCCAGCGCCATGCCGACCGAGCGGACGTCGTCGAAGCCAGCGTGATCCGGATCGTCGCGACCAAGATGTTCATAGACGTAGTCGGTCGGATCCTCTTCGCCCCACGCAAGGAAAGCCGCTCTGCGGACCTGACATGGGACGCACCGCCCGCAATGGTGATAGTTGTAGCGCTGAAAGCGGCCGCAACTCGTCGAGCTCGACGCCAACGCGCGCAGCAGGTCCTGGTCCGCGCACTCCTTCAGCATCTCGCCCTTCGTCTTCTCGGCATACGGAGTGCGGATACTCACGCCCAGTTTCGCGGCGTCGAGAACGTCCTGAAACCTCGCGAGGAAGTAGGGATGTACCGTACGGGTGCTCAAACTGCCGATGCGGCTTCCCGTCAGCGGCGGGTTGATGGCGATGAAGCCGTTTTCGCAGACGTAGAGTGGCAAGCTGCCGCCGGGACGGTATGGCTTGAGCGCAGTTGCGACGAGGACGCCGAAGGCAAGAAAGATGATCGAGCGCGCCCTTTGAGAAGTATCTTCGGTGCCCGGGACGGCCGCGTTGTCGTTCAACTGAAAATGCCGCAAACCACCGCCGATCGACGAAGCGAACCCAAGCTGCTTTTCGGCATCGCCCCGGACAGTCTTGCTGATCGCGACGGGTCGCTCGCCGGACGCTGCAAGGTCGATGGCGCCGCTTAGACTGTCGAGCCCGCCCGACAGGAGTACGACGCAGCCTTCGGGCGGCCGAAATACCTCGGCTGGCGGCTGCGGTGCCGCGCCGCCGGCGATGAAGCGGAATTGCCATCGGTCGGTCGTGAGAAACGACAGCGCGTCGGCGAGGAGGTCCGCCGTCCCGTTCCAGAACGCCGGTTCGGCGACCGCGACTTCCATCTCGAACTCGCGTGTCCAGCCATCCGGACTTAGGCTTCGTCGCCCCGCCGCATCGGCCGCCATGACGGACATCGCGATGGATAGCAGATCCCAGGCCCTGCGGTTCGGGGCCAGACGCGCCCTGCGAATCTCGTTGCGCACGGCGGCACCGGCGCTGCCGCGATCATCGGCCCCCGCCTGGCCGTAGAGAACGACCCTGAGCGTGTCTCTTTCCTTGAGCCGACGGACCTCGGCCGGTGCGCAAAGCAATTTCACTCTTCGTACCCCTCGAAGACCTCGAACGTCTCGCGCAGCGCGGCCTGGACGACGCGCGCGACGCGTCCGGCCGTGAGCGTGCGTCCCTGTTCCTTGAGCTTGCGGAAGGAGGCGGCCACAGTCTCGGCGATGTATGACCGCATTTGTTTCAGTCGAGCCAGCGCGACGGTCGCGGTTGGCGCCCTCTCGAGCAACGTCTTGCCGACATCCAGCTCGAAGCGTCGCGCCACGTCGATCGCCGTGAACTTCTCGATGACGAACTCGCGTTCGGGGGCGGACAGGTCGAGGAGGTCGGCGTCCGGGTATTGGGTCAGCAATTCGGACATCGCGTCGTGGATCGACGCGCGTTCGGCTTCCGCGTCCTGCGTCCCGTCGATGGGTCTGACCGCTTCGATGATCGCGCTCGCGATCTCCTCGGTGGAGCGCCCGGCGAGCGCAGCCGCATCGACGGGAGCGTCCGCATTGCCCTGCGCGGTGGAATAGAGGGCGTGGCCGAGCGATCCCGCCGTCTGGGCAGTGCCGCCGAACCGCTGCGTTGCGAAATTCGACCCTCCGTAGCCGTTCCGGACGTAATGTCCGAGTCCGCGCCTGAGGTCGCGGCCGTCTCCGGATCGTGCGAAGTTGCCCAGGCTCGTTCGGACGCCGCCGAACCGTCGTTCGGGTGCCAGCGGCGCCGGCTGCAGAACTGGCGGCGGCGCTGCGGGAGGCGCGGGCGGGACGCCATCGGTCGGAGGAATGCCCGGCGGGACGTCCGGAGCTCCGGGCGGGGGCGCGGGAGGTACGGGATCCTGCGGTGCAGCCGGCGTCCAAGGAGGAACCAAGGGCACGCCAGGACCGGGGCCGTCACTAGACTGCGACGTTCCCATGCTCTCTCGTCTTTCTAATCGCCGTCTTCACCGGGCGCGAAACGTCAGGCGATGAATTCCAAGCATCGAGCACGCTTCCCGACCACGGGCGGTCGCCGATCTTCGGAATGATGTTCGGTTGGATCTGCTGCGGAGGGCGGTCCGCGAGAAACGCGGCGAGCCGCGCTCCCTGCGGCGGGTCGGCATCGGCGAGAACGATGCAGGCGTTGAGGATCGGCGGGACGCCCCAATCCTGTTCCTTTCTGGCGCGCTCGAGCAAGCGGTCCATCATCACGGTGATCTCGATGCGCGAGACCCGGGTCAACCTGTCCTTGAGCTGGTGGGCCATGTCGGGATGCTCGAGCAGCGCGGAGAGCAACTCGGCCGCCTCCGAGGACAGGCGGTCTTCGGGCGTGATCAGCGGCGCCTGCTCGCGGCCGACGTAGAGCGCGCCGCGCAGGTCGTGGTCGTGAAGTGGCGGCGATAGCGCCAGCCATTCCTTCACGAAGGGAGCGTTCCACGGAGCCTTCAGATCGAGATCGCGGCCGGCCGTCGCGGCGTCTTCCCATTCCTGAAGGAACGCGGGCTTTCCCTCGCCCGAGGCGCTGACGTGCTTGACCAGTTCCGCATAGGCCGCGGTGTCGCCGATTCGCTCGAACAGCAACAGCTTGGCGAGCACCGCCTCGTCGACGCCGACGCCCTGCGCTTTCGAGATCGTCATGCGGATCGAGAGCGCGTTCAGGAAGCGCTTGATCAGCCGCGGATTTCCCAGAATTCCCGACGCTGTCGTCATGAGCGAGGCGAGCCTTTCGGCCGTGTCGAACTGGCCGACGAGATGCTCGGGCAGCTTCACGCCGAGCGACTGGACGAAGGCCCGATCGACCTTCTTTCCCTGCCACGTCCGCTTAAGCTGATCGATCATGGCGGCACGGATCTTCTCCTTGTCGTCGTCGGACAACTCGCTGTTGTCCACGAACAGCAGCATCATGTAGGCGCGGACCTCCTGGGTGCCGAGCTGCGGCACCCGGATGGGGACCTGGATGAGTTTGTCGAAGTAGTTGGTGACCAGAAGGTCGTCGCTGACGCCGACGAAGTGCTTCCGCACGGCGTGCTTGATCATGTCGTTGTCGGCAGCGATCACAAAGGCGGTGTTCTTGAGGAAGAGAAACAGGCGGATCGCTTCCAGCGTCGAGATCGTGGTTTCCGGCAGGCACCGGTCGAGATCGTCGATCAACACGACCAACGTGATCCCGAGCTCGTCGAGCGTCTGCTCGAACGCGTCGCGCAACGCCTGGATCTCCTTCGGCGGGGACGTTTCCTCCTTCGGCTTCAGCAGTTCGCCGGCTTCCTTCGCCGCGTCCGTCACGGCCTTCTTGGTGGCGTCGCCGGTTTCCTTCCCAACGCCCTCGGCCCAGACCTTCCTGCCGAGCTCGAATATCTCGCCGAAGGCCCCGACCGGAGGCACCCCGAGGTAGATCGAGGCGGCCGAGGTCGCGGCGAGCTTCGCCGCCCGGAGCCATTTCACCCGCTTGGCGAGAGCTGCGACCTTGTCAAGGGCCGTCTGTCGGCTGTCCGCTTCCTTCGCAAGCTTGTCGGCGATCACGTCCATCAACGCGGCGCGCGCATCGTCGTACCCCTGATAGAGCCAGGCGTTGAACTCGACGAAGACGTACTTGTCGGACGCCTTCTTCCCGCTCTCGTTCTCCCTGGCGGCGATGGCGGAGCGGGTCAGCTTGATCATCGAGGACTTACCGATGCCCCAGGCGCCCGACACGCCGATCGAGATCGGGCGGCCCTTGGCCTGGACGATGATCTCGGCCACGGTCTCGGCGACGCCGGAGAAGTTCAGGAAGTCCCGTTCGGTCTCGTTGTCGGGCCACATCGGCAATCTCGCGTGTGCTTAAAGGGGTGAAATCGAATAATCGGCGCTGCGAGCAACGGCAGCGTTGTTAGGTATCGTTTTCGGAATCGGTAAATGCAACCGAGACCTTTTACTTACGTCCTATAGTTGTTGTGTTTCAAGTTTCCATCGCCGCGGTCCTCTCTCCGGAAGAGGCCGGCAGAACGCCGCGAAGAAGCAGGAGGAGGGCGCGGCGGCCAACGTCAGGATCATCATCAGCTTGAAGTCGTCGAAGTAGCCGATGATCGCGGCCTGATTCCGGATGACGCCGTCGACATCTCGCCATTTCGGCCGTCCGGCGAGTGCTATTCCTATACGGAGCTGCGGCTCCGACGTCTTGACTACCGACCGGATGCGCGAAGAAGACGCCCGCGAGGGAAGAATCTATTTGATGCCGTGCGGCGGAATCGGCGTCCGAGGCGGATCGGCACGGTGAGCCGGTGCGTTCCTCGCATCGAGGTCGACACCAAAATGCTCTGCGGTCTTCTGGAGTATAAGTCCGATCTGATTCAACGTTGGTTCGAGCCTAGAATGCGGTGGTTCATCGACCATCGTGCCCTTAGTTCGCGGGTACCGATAGGCCGTCGCGTAGGCTTCTAGCCAAGAGAGCTCGATGACATCGGATCGCAACGCGTTGTCTTCAGGAAGCGCGCGGGCCATCGTATCTAGTTGGTGCTGCTGACTCCGCGGATAGTGGATGTTTTCGGATATGGCGATGGCTGAGATGATATGTTCCAGCGCTTGTTCCGCATGGTAGGCCGCATTGCGGTTCGAGCCTTCCAACAACAGCTTAAAGGCGTCCAGGTTGGCCTTCGCCAGGCGCAGGCTGGTGGCTATCACAAGCTCAGTCGACAAGGCGCACACCTTCCCGAGAAAGATCGTACCCGATCGTATTCGGTATCCCCCAGATCGCCTCTAAGTCGCGAACTTTCGTTGCGAGCAGCGTCACCGGTAGGCAGGTGCTGCGCGCGATCCGCCAAGTCTCTACAGGGTCGGTCAGTTCGTCCGGCGCGTTGTCCGGCAGGACGACGAGAAGATCCCAGTCGCTATCGGGACGGGAGTCCCCTCTCGCTCGACTTCCGAACAACCATATTTCGGCGGGTTTAAATGTCGCACGAACCGCGCTCACCAGGGGGGCAAGCTGAATTGGCGTTAGTCTGACTGGACGGTCGAGCGGCCGCTTCATGGTCTGACAACGATTTTAAGGACAACCACCAAAGCAACTATGCCTCGGTCAGGCGAGAGTCAACGCCGGCTCGCTTGCGTTAAAAATTGATGAAAACGCGCCCGCTAGGGTTGTGTTTGCTCCCCACCTCGCTAATCTTCGTTGGTTCCGGCATTACATTTGCTTTGCCGAGGAGGTTATCCGAAGGCGGATCATCGTCCATGCCGATGGCTGTTTTTGGGATAGAACCTTTTGATTTTGGATTTCGGGGACGCGGTGGGCGCATTTTGAGACGGGGTATTGAGGAGCCGATCGGCCGGACTGGGCAGGGATTGTTCGATCCTCGCTCCGATATTCGGGTCTACTCCGGACGGCTGGGCATATAGCACCGGGCCTTCGAATCCGAGGAGGATGGCCGCAGCGGCCATCGGTAACGGCGACCAATACCGACGCGCAAGATATCCCACCCAAAACAGCGTGAGGGGCGCCATGCGTGCGAGAGCGGGTCGTTTTCTGGTCATCGGCATATTGTCGTTTGCGGGCTCCCCGGCATTCGGGCAAGCCGTCGACCCCAACATCCAGGTTCGCATCGAAACTGCGCTTCCTCAACCCGTAATCAAGCCTCATCTGCCGGAGACGGAGCGGATTACGGTTCAGCGGACGGAGACTTTCACGACGATGGTCGAACGTCCGTACACGTGCGGCGAGCTCAGAAGTCCTTCGCCGGAGTGTCAATCGGCTCCCAAATTTGACCCTTCATCGGCGTCCAATTTTGGCTCTGACTCACTTTTGATGCAGTTTGGAGGATGTCTGGCGCTTTGATTGGAGGAGAATCAGCGCCATGCAGCAGGCACTCCACCGCTCCAGTTTGGTGCCGCGTGGGTTTGTTGTAGAGAGTGCTTACTACGAGGGTAATAAGGCGATCGTTGTGGTTCGGGCGTCCGGCAGCGTCGGCCTGTGTCCATCGTGCGGAACGGTTTCGCGGCGTGTCCATAGCCGCTACCGGCGCCGCGTGACCGATCTGCCGCTCTCGGGTCGGATCGTCCAGCTCCTGGTAATCGCCCGCCGTTTTCGCTGCGACGCGGTTCTGTGCGGGCGTCAGATCTTCACTGAGCGCTTCGGCGAAGGCGTACTGGCGCCTTCGGCGCGCCGCACCGCGAGGCTGGAGTCCATCGTTCACCACCTTGGCTTGGCGCTTGGGGGTAGACCGGCAGCAGTCTTCGCAAAGCGGCTGATGCTGCCGGTGAGCAAAGATACCCTTCTTCGGGTGGTTCGGCACCGTAGCCGTCCCCCAGCTGACCCGCTCAGGGTCATCGGCATTGATGACTGGGCCTGGCGGCGCAATCACCGATACGCCAGCATCGTCTGCAACCTGGAAAGGCGCAGGGTCGTCACTTTGTTGCCGGATCGTGAGCCGGCGACGGCCCAAGCCTGGCTCGCTGCTCATCCCTCGATCGCAATCGTCGCCCGTGACCGCGGCGGCGGATATGGCGAAGCCG
The DNA here is from genome assembly GCA_003963435.1 of Bradyrhizobiaceae bacterium. Taxonomy (GTDB): domain Bacteria; phylum Pseudomonadota; class Alphaproteobacteria; order Rhizobiales; family Xanthobacteraceae; genus Bradyrhizobium. Next base: position 209,087 of record RXJC01000003.1, read on the forward strand.
CGGCCAAGGCCCTGCCGCACGCAGTACAGGTCGCCGACCGTTGGCATCTGATGGAGAACGCCAGTCGCGCCTTCCTCGATGCCGTCCGCAAATCGATGCGCCAGATACGCACCGTCCTCGGTGCGACCACGATCGATCCCAAGCTACTCACCGCCGCTGAGCGCCTCCAGTATGAGGGCTATCTGCGCCGCGAGGAGACCAACGCGGTCATCCTGGCTCTGTCGAAGAATGGCATACCTATCAAGCAGATCGTGCGTCAGACCGGCCACAGCAGGAAGCTGGTGCGACAGGTGGTCCGCGGCGAACGTCACGACGTGTTCCGAACCCGACAAAGTTCGTTGGATGTGCACTTGCCATGGCTGGACGAGCAGTGGGCGTCTGGCTGCCGCAACGGTGCTGAACTTTGGCGCCGTTTGAAAGGGCGTGGCTTCCGAGGCTCGCTCCGTGTCATCAGCGAGTGGGCAACCCGCAGACGACGAGCGGAAAGGACCGACACACAAAACCTTCAGAGGATTCCGTCGGCCAGAACGATCGCTCGCCTCATGACAATCGGACGGGACCTGCTCACCAAAGCGGAGACCGTCACGGTCGCGGCGATCGAAGCTGGCGTGCCAACTCTGGTCGAGGCACGCGAGATCATCGCCGAATTCCACCTGATGATCCGCCGTAAGACCGAGGCGGGCCTCGCTCCTTGGATCGAGCGTGCCCGCGCCAGTCTCGTCGCCTCGTTCGCGAGCGGCGTCGGGAGAGACCAAGCGGCAGTCCGAGCCGCAATCACGTCGCCCTGGTCGAACGGACAAACCGAAGGACAGATTACGCGCCTCAAGCTCGTCAGGCGCCAAATGTATGGCCGCGGGAAGATCGATCTGCTCCAAGCCCGGTTAGTCGGCGCAGAATGAAAGGAGCTGCACCAAGATTGCGTCAGAGCCAAAATTGGACGCCGATGAAGGGTCAAATTTGGGAGCCGATTGACAGGTCCGAGCCTTGCCGCTATCGCACGGTAGCTGACCGCGCGATAGCGACCAACAAGGCCGAGCGCCGTCGGCGACGCACAGCTGCAGAGGCGTCTCTGCTAGGCCCGAGGGATCGGTTAGACAGCCCAGCCGCGTGCCAAATTTCAGTCTCGTTTTGAGATAGTGTCCAGGCCAACAGGGAAGACAGCGAATCCCAAAAGCTCTGTCTAATCAATCGAACCCCGTGCCAAACTCGAAACACGGCCGTGCCAAAATCACGTGTGTACGACATCGATGATGAACATGTAATTGAAAATATTAATGAATTCGTATTCGCATAACATAGATTATGGAATAATTTCTTATTATCCGAACGCTGAAATTCGCTGGTTAGCCCGGTTTGTTACGACGCAGCCGCTTGTCTTCGCCGGATAGCATCGCGCTGGCGTCGGCTTCGTTTCCGCATGCGCCGAACTGGCACTATCGAAGGCATCGGTGACAGAGTCGTGGCTGGCGTCGGCTCCTCGACCGCGCGGACGTCAGGCAGCTCCGTTGTTTGGACGGGTGCGGGCCGCGCCTCCATGATCTCGAGAACCGCGCGTCCCTTGTTAGTGATACGCCAGCCGCCATTCAGCCGCTCGATCAGACTTTGGGAGAAGATATCCAGGTCAGGCACGCGGGCTGCCAATCGCTTCGTCCGTTCGGACCAATCCCGTCCGCTGGTCGCCAGAATCGCCATATCGCGCTTGATATCCTCCATGACGGCGAACCCGTCCGGATAGCTGACCAGCACCTTGAGAACCGCCACCTGGAAGTTCACTGCCCCACCCGTACGCGGCTTGCGCGAACTTACTTCCTTTACATCTTAGAGGCATTCGAGCCCCCCTGTCGACCCATGACATTCATCCGCTAGGCGGTTCGGCAGCCCCGCGCGTCGTCGACGCCGCTTCGCGATGGAAGCATTTCGAACCGGCGCGCACGTCACCATCGACCGCCTCTATAATCGGACCTCAGAAAGTCTCCACCATTTCTAGGTACCGGCAAAACGCGTTCGCAAGCGCCATCTGACGAGGCGTACGACATTCGACTTCGAAAAGACGAGGCGACACCGCTACAGAGCTGCAGCCATGACGGGAATTTCAGTGACCTTGTCGCCATTCTGTCTGGCCCAGAGAGACCTGGCCAGATTCTCCGGGGCCTGCTCCCGGAACTTCCCGACCTTGATGTTGGCGACGAACTCCGAGACGTCGTGGGGATCGATATTTCGCATTTCGGCGAGCTTGGAGAGGATCGGTCGCAGTTCGCTCTCCTTGATCTTGGAGACCGTGACGCCGAGTTCGTGCACTCCCGGCTGGAGTCCGGCCATCGCGAGCGCCGCGCTGAAGACTGCAGTCGCCTGGGATCCTCGCCAGAGAAAGACGTGCGTGTCGCGCTCTTCCTCGACCAGCGATCGGCTCTCAAGGTCGAGCTCGCGGAACATCTCGCGTCCCTCCTCCAGCAGATCCCGGGCTCTGGCGTCGAGATAGGGCGGGACCTCGTCGGCGAGATAGACCTTGCGCATCTCCGCGATCAGCTTGTCGTGGGCCGGCTCGCCGGCAGCTGGCTCGAAGCGCGGCACGACGCCGCCCGGATGGGGAGCGACCACCAGCGTCATCGTCTGTTCGTCGAGGTCCTGCACGATCCAGCGCTGGCCCGCGAAGACGACGAGTCCTTCCTTGTGGACGGGATGCATGATCGGCAACGTTCCAAGCGTGCGTCCGCCCGTCGTCAACCGCCACTCCTCGTTCGATTCGAACACCGCGAAGAAGCTCCGGGACTGGCCGACCTTCTCGCCTTCCTGCCCGAGCATCAACGTTCCGTCGCCCGCCTGCTCGATGAAGCGGACAGCCTCGCTGCCGAGATGCCGGAGCAGCAAAGCGAAGTCGCTGGTGGAAACCGAGACGAAGGGCCCCGGGCCGCACAATAGGTCATAGAGCGGCTTCGGCCCGATGCCGCCGCGCTCCATGATCACGCTCAGCATCTGGTGGATGAGCGTCGAGGCGATCTCGGGCGCAGCGCGCGCCTCCTCCACGAACCCTTCGAGCAACAACCTGACCACGGCGACGGACCTGATCGTGTTGAGACGCAGGCGATCGAGAAAGCCCGACTTGTTGTCGATGTTCGGTTCGCGCAGGTAGATGCGCAGGATCGACGGCGTCCCGCGTCGCCTGCCGGTGCGCCCGAGCCTCTGCTTCAACGAGGCGAGCGAACGCGGCGCGCCGATCTGCGCGACCGATTTGACCGAGCCGATATCCACCCCGAGTTCTAGCGTCGAGGTGCATACCGCCGTCGTCGGCAATCTACCTTCCTTCAGGCGGTCTTCGAGCTCTTCGCGGAGCAACTTCGAAAGGCTTCCGTGATGCGGGTAGAACTCGTTGGGTACCTCGGCCTTCTCCGAGCGCCTGCGCAGGCGGTCGGCGGTCGATTCCACCGTCCGCCGCGATCCGCCGAACACGAGGTTGTTCTCGCCCCGCAGCGTCTCGAACAGATGATCGGAAATCGCATCGAGCGCGATCCGCCGCGGCACCTGCTGCTCCGGACCCGCTCCGCCGCCTTCCGCATGATCCGGATCGTCGAGGTCCGGCGGCTCGACGTAGCCTCTGACCTGAAGGCGCAGTTCCGGAGCGTCCGACTTCGCCACGAGCTCTTCGACGTTCGTAGGATCTCGCGGCCGCAGCCACGCGCGGGCCTGGTCCAGGTTGCCGATCGTCGCGGAAAGACCGACGCGCCGGGCGGGGCGCGCTGCCATCGCGTCGATCCGCCGCAAGAGGCTGGCCACGTGCAGTCCCCGCGGTCCCTGCAAAAAGGAATGAAGCTCGTCGATGACGATGAACTCGGCGGCCGACAGCAGCCGTTTGGCGTCGGCCGGACGGCGGACAAACATCGCCTCGATCGATTCCGGGGTGATGAGGGCGATCCCGTCCGGCTTGTTCATCGCCTTCTTCTTCTCGGCCTGCGGCGCGTCCCCGTGCCATTTGACCACCGGGATTTCCATGCTCTCGCACAGTCCCTCGAGCCGCCTGAACTGGTCGTTGATGAGCGCCTTGAGCGGGCTGATGTACAGGACCGAGAAACCGGACGTGTTGCGCTCGGCGATCGACGTCAGGATCGGGAGGAAAGCCGCTTCCGTCTTGCCCGCCGCAGTTGTCGCTGAGATCAGAATGTCGCGGTCGTCCTCGAGCACGGCGAGGATCGTGCGCGCCTGGATCTCGCGCAGCTCGTCCCAGCCCTGGTCGCGGATCCAGCGGCGGATCTTCGGATGCAACAGGTGGTAGGCGGCTTCAAGTCCCGAGCCGGAAGCTGGTGAGTTCATCGTCGTCTCCGGGCTGCGCGCCACCCTCGGGCACCGCCTCCTGCTGGCCGCGCAGATCGGCGGGTACGTCGACCTGCCCCAGAAGATCCTGCCACTTCGTGCCCGGGTTCTGCTCGAGCACGGAAAGCATCTGCACGAAGGCCTTCACGGTCGTCCGCGGCGTGCGGAAATACGCCTCTCCGATGCGGCGATCGCAGTGAGCCATGAAGGCGGTCAACGCCTCGTCGGGGACCAGATATTTGGACGGTTCCCCGGCAGCGAACACCGTTCGGACGTTGGACAGCAGGACCAGGAGATCTTCCGGCGTGAGGCTCTGGAGGTTTATGACCGGGCCCGAAAGGTCGACGAGGCCCTTGGTGGCGAACTGATTCTCAGCCAACCGCGACTGCAGCGCTTCGTAGCTGAACAGGCCGCGCCGGGTGTCCAGCAGAAACTGCGGCGTGCCGCACATGAGAAAGCCTATGTTGGCGGTGTTTCCCTGCAGCGCATCGTTCACGATGCGGAGGATCTGTTCGAAGTTCGACTTGCGCGCCTGGGCGTTCTGCAGCTTGTAGATGTTCACCATCTCGTCGAACATCACCACAAGGCCGGCGTAGCCTGCGACCTTCGTCAGGCACGCGAGGGACTTCAGCGAATCGTACACGCTGTCGTCGTCGATGATGGTCCTAACGCCGAGGGATTTGTTCGCCTCAGTCTTGGTCGAGAATTCTCCGCGCAGCCAACGCAGGGCCGCGAGCTTAAGCTCCTCATTCGAAGCTTCGCTCCCGCGCCAGTAGGCCTTCAGCACCGTCGCGAAATCGTAGCCTCCGACGAACTCCTGGATCGGAGCCAGCTTCTCGTCGATCACCTTCTCCACCGGGATCTGCCGTTCTCCGGCCTCCTTGACTGCGTCGGTGACGAGCCGCTCCACCACCGCCGCCAGCGCCCCGCCCTCCGGCTTCGTGCGTGTTGCCATGTTCCGGACGGCTTCGGAATAGAGCGCCCTCGCCTGACCGCCGCTGCCGTGAATGCGGCGATCGGGCCCCAGGTCCGCGTGCACGGTAACGCACTTCCGCTCCAGCGCGATCAGCCTGATGAGGTTCGCGAAGAACGTCTTGCCGGCGCCGTAGTCGCCGATCACGAATCTGACGGCGGCACCGCCGTCCGCGATGCGGTCGACGTCACGAACCAACGCTCCGATCTCCGCGGCTCTGCCGACCTGGATGTGTGGAAGTCCGACGCGCGGGACCACGCCGGCGCTCAGCGCCTGGATGATGGTGTCCCGTTCCTTCGGCTTTATCGTCTTCGGCGCTTTGCTCATGCCGTCGTCTCTCTCAGTTCAGCTAGTCGCTCCCGCAGATGCGGGACCATGACGATTTCGTCCCCGTCTTCGAGCAGCGGTTCCTCGAAGCGATCGAACGACCAGTCGTTGATGCGTTCGATCGCGCCGTCCGCCAGAAGCTTCATCGCGCGCGCCCGCTGATCGAATTCGGCTCTCGCGATCGATCCCTTCAGCTCGAGAAGCTCAACGAGCTCCGTATGGGGGCCGTCCAACCCCTCGAAGGAGACCTCGTTCGCGGCGGATGCCACCAGCGTCTCGACGGGAGCCGGCGTCGTGTCTTCCTCGAAGATGTTCGCGAGCAGTTCCGCGACCGCATCGGTCTCCCGCTGCGTCCGTGCCAGGCGCGCGGCATCGATCTGGATTCCGGCGACGGGTGCGGCCGCGACGACACCCTGCGGTGTGGGGACAGGTGCCGGCACAATGACGGGACTCGGTGCGGCAGCGGGAATCGGTGTAGCGACCGGTCGCCCTTTCGGGATCGGCACCCCAGCCTCCCGTCTCTCGACGGACAAGGATACCGGTTCGTCCGCTCGCGACACGGTTCTGTGCAGCTCGGAATAGACCCGCTCCTTGGGAAGGCCCAGTGCCTTGTGGAGCTTCTCGAGGAATCTGACCTCGTCGGGCCGCACGTTCTGTTCGCCGCCGACGACTGCGACCGCCGCGTCGGCAATGGCCTCCCGTTCGGCATCGCTGCGCTCCGCCAGGCGCTTCATGACTCTCGACAGCTTGGGCGGGTTGTTGAAGATCGTGACCGCGAACGCGATCAGGCGCGCGCGTTCGATCGCGCTGAGGTCTTCTCCGTCCCTTATCCCGGCGATCACCCGCGACATCTCGTCGCTCGAGGAATCGCCGTCCGCCGCCGCCGCGAGCACGGCGACCTCGACTTGGGCCTTCATCGACCGATAGGCTTGGCGCTCCGGGTCGACCGGCCCCCCGCGAGGCGCCTTGAATAGGAATATCTGATCGTCAAGCTGTGGGACCGCGCCGCCGAAGCGCCGATCCGGCTCGATCGCGATGTCGAGCCGATCGAGCACTTGTCCGAGCTGGTCGGCGAGCCCGGACGATACTTTGCCGTTCTCCGGAAGATCGAAATCGGCCGCCCGCAGCACGGTCCCCATGGTCGTGCTCGCGCGGCTCTGGCCCCCCATGATTTCCGACAGACGCTCCCCGAACGAACGCAACGCCTCGAAGCCGATTTCCGACACGAGATCGGGCGGAAGCAGAAGCGATGCCTGCACCGAGTTGCGCGCCTCGGGCTGGCGGCCCAGAAGCCGGCTGAATCCGTCGAGCTCGTCGGTACATTCCTGCACGAGGCGCCTCAATGGTTCGGGAGACGTCGTCGCCTTCGCGACGTCGGGATAGGCCCGATGAGGACCGTCCACCGTGACCCGGAAGGCCCGGCTCGCTGCTTCGTACTGAAGATCGATGTTGCCGGAGGTCGTGACGTTCAATCCTTCCGGAAACGCGCTCCGGAAACGCAGATGCCAAAGGGCCACGAACTCGTTGAAGCACCGGACCGCCGCGGTACGCAGATACACGTCCGGCAACGCGAGAACCCAAAGCAGAGCGTCTTCGGACAGGATCGTCGACGATTGTGCCAGACGCCGCCCGAGGTGAAGACGCACCGGAATGTCCATCTCTGGAGAGTGTGACCGCTCCGCTGATGGTTGCGGAACGGCGAGCGGCATGCCGGCGGCGCATCTTGCGACGTCCACGAACCGCTTCCCGTAGCCCTGGAAGGACTCGCTGTCGGCCCGCCTCGCCAGAAGCCTCTCGACCTCGGCGATGCAGTCCGGCGCGCTCGCGATGTCCCGATCGACGAAAAGCCTGTGCTCCAGCCCGTAGAAGAACACGAAGACGTGCCCGATGCCGTAGGAATCGTCCCGCCGACCGCTCGACATCCAATCGAGGAACGCGCGGCGGGCCGCGGGCGTCACGTCCGCGTAGGACGGCCAGTACGGCATGGAATCTCCGGCGACGTCCGGCCGCGACGTTCGCGCGGAAAGCTTGGGATTGATGACGTAGCCGTCGATCTCTTGGCCTTCGAAGAAGAGGGCCTCGCCGAGATAGAAGCGACCGGCCCCGATGGTGATGCCCTGGACGATGACCGACTCTCCCGGCGGCACCCACCTCGCCGGCGCCGGAGCCCGCCCCCTGCGAAAGGCCGGCGCGATCCTTACCGGGTCCGCTGCCGGTGGCTCGATGACCGGCGGCGGAGTGTGTTGCGCGCTCGATCGCCGTGCCGCGATCTCGCGTCGCTTTCCAGCCCTCGAGAACAGGTAGCCGAGGAGCAGCACGAGACCGGAGACCGTGCAGACGGCCACGACCGCGGCCAGATTTTCCACCACGAACCGATAAGCAGCGCTGAGGGCCGCGTAGATCGCGCCCAACACGAGCAGCAAGCCCATTCCTGCCGTAGACCCGCCCTTGCGCCGCCCCATATGTCCGTCGATCCCCACCGCTCGTTCGTCAAGAAATAGCGTGTGACAGCAGCGAAGTACAATCGTCGAAGGTCGTGTCCAGGCTCCTCCCGGTAGTGCCCTCTCCCGGGAAACCTGCATCCGCCGGACCGAGATTGGCGTAATTCCCCTGTAAGCGCGGCCATTTGTCCGTTCTCGTTATGCCCCCGGGCGTCAAATCTCATGGCTGGAAGCTTCAATTTGACACTACGGTTTCGACAATGGCTTTCGGTTGCTTCACAACTTTCAATTGCAACGATACGGTCAACCGTTGTCGGTCGGGGGCCCAATGTCAAAGGCGAGGTGGGCGCCGCGCCATGCGAACTGGGGGCCAGTCAAACCAGGATTCTGGCCCATTTGGCATGCGAACAAGGAATCGCTGCGGAATAAGGCTGTGGTCGAGAAGTTCAATGACATGCGCGACGATCTCGACAAAGAACGAAAGTTCATGGGCCGCCAGTGGGCCAAGCGGAGACGCAGATACTGGCGGTTATCGACTCCACGGTTGGAATGGTCGGAGACCTTCAGGCCATCGCGGGCAAGGCCATGCCTGAAATTCCGAGCCTCGACCTTCCGCTACTGGAAGATAGCATCGTCACCGAGCGGGAGGCCGGATGAGGGAGCGCGAACAGCTCGCGCTCACAGGTAATGGGCTCACCTCAACCCTCGGTCACGAGATGCAAATATCGACGTTCGGAGATTACGCCAGTTTCTGAAGTTCTGAACCAACAGGCCTTTTTCCTGGCCGATTATATACGCTTTGGCGAACGCCTCGCCGTCTCACTACGGTAATACCGGTCCTGAGGGGCTAGAATATTTGTAAGCTTGGTGCTACATATTTAGCAAATCTGTAGCATGAAGGTACCAAATGCCGACCCCACACAATCCTCCCGCCGCCGTTCGACGGGCCCTGCGGAAGCTCGGCGCCGACATCCACGATGCCCGGCGGCGCCGGCGGCTGCCGATGGCGGTCGTCGCCGAGCGCGCCTTCACGTCCCGCTCGACGCTGCAAAGAGTCGAGGCCGGCGACACCAACGTCAGTATCGGCATCTATGCCGGCGTTCTTCAGGCGCTCGGCCTGCTCGACGGCCTGATCAAGGTCGCGGACATCAGCAACGACAGTGTCGGCCAGGCGCTCGCCAGCGCCGAGCTGCCAAAGCATATCCACCTCAAGCGCAAGACCGGAGCCTCAAGCAATGGCTGACTTCGAGGTGCATATCGATCTCGGCGGCCGCACGCGCCGCATCGGACTGGCAAGGAGCAATCGTGCCCGAGGCTCAGAGACCATCCTCTTCGAATACGATGGCGCGTGGCTTGACGATCCGGACCGGTTCTCACTGGAACCCGCCCTCGCCCTGACGCGCGGCGCCTTTGCTCCTCCTGCCGGACTGGCAACGTTCGGCTCCATCGGCGACTCCGCGCCTGACACCTGGGGCCGCCGTCTCATGCAGCGCGCCGAACGCCGCCTCGCCGACCGCGAAGGCCGCGCGGTTCGCACGCTTGCAGAAAGTGACTATCTGCTCGGTGTTGCCGACGAAACGCGACTTGGCGCACTCCGCTTCCGCTGGGTCGGCGAAGAGACCTTCCAGGCGCCGACCCGCGCTGGTGTGCCCGCCCTGATCGAACTCGGCCGACTGCTCCAGATCACCGAGCGCATTCTCCGCGACGAGGAAACGGACGAAGATCTCCAGCTCATCTTCGCGCCCGGCTCTTCCCTCGGCGGTGCCCGGCCGAAGGCCTCGGTCGTCGACCAGCACGGCAATCTCTCGATCGCCAAGTTTCCGAAGGAGACCGACGACTACAGCATGGAGACCTGGGAGGGGATTGCACTGCGGCTCGCCAGCAAGGCCGGCATCGCCACTCCGCAACACGAACTAATCGAGGTGGCCGGCAAGGCCGTCATGCTGTCACGCCGTTTCGATCGCAATGACGCCGTCCGCATCCCGTTCCTGTCGGCCATGGCGATGATGGGCGCCAAAGACGGCGAGCGCGGAAGCTATCCGGAGATTGTCGACGCTCTCGCGCAACATGGTGCGCAAGGAAAGACGGACGCTCACGCCCTCTACCGGCGTGTCGTCTTCAACGTGCTGATCTCTAATGTCGATGATCATCTGCGCAACCATGGTTTCCTCTGGCTGGGAAAGACGGGGTGGTCGCTCTCGCCGGCTTACGACCTCAATCCCGTCCCCGCCGACGTGAAGGCGCGGGTGCTGACGACGAACATCGACCTCGATGAAGGCACCTGCTCGCTCGATCTGCTCGAAGCCGCGTCGGAATATTTTGGGCTTACGCTGCCGCAGGCCCGCGCGATCATCAAGGACGTCGCGACCGCGACCGCGACCTGGCGCGACACGGCCAAAGCCGTCGGCGCCCGCGCGGCCGAAATCAATCGCATGGCCAGCGCGTTCGAGCACGACGATCTCAAACGAGCGCTAGCGCTTTGACACGGACATTTCTTCATAGCTTCGACCCTGCAGCCGCGAGCCCCGTGGCCGGCCCGACCGTCGATCTTGAAATCTCCGATATCGAGGATGCCGGAATTAGGGAGGTGCTGCAGACACCCGGTGCCGCCTATGGCGCGTGGTCCATTCTCGACGCGCTGCTGGCGCCGACCGGTGCGGGAACGCCTTTTGTCTTCAAGGAGCCCCTAGGACAGGCGCGCGAAGTCAAGGTCGCGCGGGTCTGTTTGGACGCTTCGTCGCCCGCGCCTATCTCGAACAACACCTCAATCTTTCGATCTTTGCACATCTCGGCAGCCGAACCATCGACTTGGACCGCCGCAGACAGGTCAGGGTCAAGCGCCTGTTTCGCGGCGACCTGCCCGATTGGATCGCCTGCGCCTCTGACCTTTCCTCCCTAACGGTGGCCGAGGCAAAAGGCTGCCATGATGTCGGAGGACCCGCGAAGGCGCTGGATCGAGCGTGGACGCAGGCTGGGCGGATCGACGTCACCGCCCAAGGTCGCAAAGTCACGGTGAAGCGCATCGCAATCGCAACGCGCTGGGGAATGGCTGAAGCTAGTCCAGCTGATGTCCATCTCTCGGTCCGCGATCCCGTCGATGAAGGCGAGCCAATCGCTCCCGAAGAGAAAAACGCGCTGTTCATCGGCCTTCTTCGGTTGCATATCGCCAACTTGATCAAGCCACTCGGTCATGCCGAATTGGCGGGCGCCCTCCATCGTCTCACGTATCAACCATTTGCCCGAAGGCTCCGGGACGATCTCGTACACGCGCGAGCGCTGCTCGATGCCGCTCCGATAAGGGACGTGGAGAAGGTAAGCGCCATTGGAGGCCTTGTCGGCGGCATCGTTACCCGCGCGGGACCAGTCACCGACGCCGATCTCGCACCCGCCGACCAGGAAGTGCTCGCTCGTCTCAACCTCCGACCGGTCCTTGTCGGGATCGAGCGCGATCTCATTCGCGCAGCCATCGACGCAGAGCCGGACACTGTGCGCAATCGCTTGGCGACGGCCGTGCATGCTGATGAATTAGCCCGGTATGACTGCGCAGGCGGCTGGATCGTACCGCTCGGCGAGGAGGGACGCATCAGCGGCGAAACCTGAAGCCCAGCCGCGGAACCAAATTATAGAAATCACCTGTATTGGCTTTCTATCCGATGACGACACTTCCCGGGCGGCGTGGTGGCGATCTCGCGCGACATGACCGAACAGAGGGACCTGCAGGACAAGCTCGCCGCGCTCGGCACCTCCGACGGTTTGACCGGCATCGCAAACCGGCGCCATTTCGACGAGCGACCGAGGAATGGACGTGGGCCAAGCGCGACGGCACGCCTCTCTCGTTGTTGCAGGTGGACGTCGATCACTTCAAGAAGTTCAACGATCAATACGGCCATCAGGCCGGCGACGCATGCCTCCGCGCGGTGGCGCGGATCCTGGCGGCCCAAGTCCGCCGGCCGGCCGTTCGCCCTCATGCTGCAGAGCACGGACGCCGGCGGCTGCGAGCCCGTCGGCGAGAAACGCGCGCCGAGCGTTTCGCGACCTCGGCATGCTGCACGCGCTGAATCTGCCGTCACCGGCTGTTTGCGCACGCTGCATCTAAATCAAGCTCCGTCGAGCCATCGCGGCTTTACCACGAGAGAGATCGCGCCTCACCTCGAAGGCGCCTGTAATGATCGCAGCGGCACGCCCGCCCCCTCAAAGGCTTTTCGGGCTGCATCGAATGTCTCTTGCTCTTTCGAGTCTGGACGGTCGAACCATGAGCCGGGAGCATACGTGGCGATGCGCTTTGCGAAGAACGATTGCGGCTCCCAATCCTGCCCTTCGCATTTCTCGAAAATGACGATTCCATCGCGGGTGAAATAACGAGGCCCCGGAATGTTGCAATTGACCGAAAGCTGAACTCTCCACAGGTCACCCTTCTCGATCTGCTTCTCACTCACCTTCGGCAGATAGTCCACAGCTACCGGATCGCCGATTGCGCAACGGCCGCGCCGCAGAAGGTCACCCAGCTTGCCTTGTGCGGTCGTCACGAAGTTGTAATTGAGGGGATCGTGCAGAAAGCGAAGGTTCACTTCCTTTTCGTCGTCGGTGACTTCGCTGGCAACGAGTGAGAGTGCAAACGCTTGCCAACCCAGCTCTATCGGCTTTGCATAAGGCGGCCCGATTTTCATCGTGCCATTTGGCGCCACAACCCAAGCAATCGTGTATTCGTCGTCTGTGATCTTCCCCCGATAAAGTGGACGGGTTAAGCGGCTTTTAGCTCCATCTCGATCGGGGGGATATATCCGAGTGCGGAATGGAGCCTT